>JBILFS010000025.1:0-11377 GCA_044351455.1 Paludibacter sp.
CAAAAACAATACACTCAACTATCTGAAAGCCAATTTGTCGTTCGGACTTACAGGAAACGACCGAACAGGCGGAACACGTTTTATGCACCGTCAGGCTTATTACAACACCGGAGGTTATGGTTTTGGTAATCCAAACGGCACTTCACAGGGTTCGTACGAAGGAACACTTGGTAATCCGGATGCTACATGGGAGGAATCGGCACAGGTAAACGCAGGTTTCGACATGCAGCTTTTAAACCGTAAAATAAGTGCAAGTGCCGATTATTTCTACGAAAATCGTCAATCCATTCTGGTTAGTCAATCCAACATTACACCCGCTATAGTTGGTATTGCATTGGCACAATACAATGCCGGTGTTGTAAATAATGCCGGATTTGAAGCAAGTGTAAAATACAACGATACTTTTGGGGCGTTGCGTGTGCATCTTGGCGCAAATATGATGTATGCCAAAAAAACCATTGTGGATTTAAAAGAAATTGCCTATCCCGACAACGAAACCTATCGTTACCGCAAAGGAAATTCGGTGAATGCGCTATTTGGCTACGAGGCCGATGGCATTTATAACGAACAGCAAGCGATTGATGAACAAAACGTTATTTCATCATTCGGCACTTTGAAGCCGGGAGATATTAAATACATTGACCAAAACGAGGATGGCATTATTAACGACGCCGATAAAAAAGTGATTGGCGATTTATTCCCAAATTTTATTTACGGCATTAATGGAGGTTTCGAAATCAAAGGCTTTGATTTCTTCTTTCAAACCGAAGGTTCAGAGATGTTCGATGTGCATATCCGCCCCGATCAATTGTCGGTTTATGCGTATACCAATCGTTGGACAAGTGCTCAAAGCGGAGCTGGTGCAACTTATCCGCGCCTGAGTTTTGCCAGCGACCACAACCTGCAAACCTCGAGCTATTGGCTGCAAAAAGGCAGCTTGTTCCGCTTAGCGAGTATGGAGTTAGGCTATTCATTACCAGTGAATGCAGTTAAAAAAATATCCCTTTCGGGCATTCGTTTTTATGCAAAAGCAAACAATCTCTTTTCTACAGTGAACAGCCGCGAAGGACGCGATTTGGAAGCTCCGAGCGCCGGACTGTCACAATATCCTTCTATGAAAACAGTGATGTTGGGATTAACCGTTAAGTTGTAACTATTTAAAAAGTAAAAAAATCATGAGATTAATCAATAAAATACTTGTTTTTGTTATGTTGGGTTCGTTGCTTTCGTGCGATAGTATGTTGGAACCTCAGCTCGATGGCACATTAAGCGAAGATGGTATCTGGAAAAACAATGTGCGGGCGTTTGGATTTTTGAATAATGCCTACAACAATTTACCAAACGGCTACAACCGCATTTCGGGAGCCATGTTGGCCGCTGCTTCCGACGAAGCTGTTTGCCCCGACCCACTAAGTGCAATCCACGGCTTTAATAATGGCAGTTGGGGACCATTTAATGTGATTGATAATGTGTGGGATAAAAACTTCGAAGGCATTCGCAAAGCAAATACATTTTTACAAAAAATAGACGATGTACCTTTGCTTCGTTCGTCTAATGAATTGGGAACCGACGAAACCATTCTTCGCACCCGCGAACGCATGAAAGGCGAAGCCCGTTTTCTGAGAGCTTTTTTTTATTTTGAATTACTCAAAAGATACGGTGGAGTTCCGCTTACCGACAAGCCGCTAACCGCCGATGAAGCCGCTGTACTGCCAAGAGCGAGTGCCGATTCGTGTTTCAAATTTATCATAGCCGATTGCGATTCGGCCGATGCCCGCTTGCCCCGCAAATACGGCATAGTGCCAGTTGTTGTTGGTTACAACGAAGCCAAGGAAATTGGTCGCGCAACTTCGGGCGCTGCCAAAGCGCTGAAAGCCAGAGCACTTTTGTATTGGGCGAGTCCGCTTTTTAATCCGTCGAACGATGTGGAGCGTTGGAAAAAAGCTTCGGCAGCGGCTAAAGAAGTATTAGACCTGACAATTGCTAAGACTGGCACAGGTGATAAAGTATACGGACTGAATCGCTTTACGTCTACTGTAAATATGACCGATTTATTTACCACCAATTCAGTGTTGCCACAATACCATTCCGAAATTGTTTTTTGCACACAATATTCCAGTAATTCAACAGTGGAAGAACAAAATGCACCCATTTCATTTGGAGCAAAAGGTATGACCAATCCTACGCAGAATCTGGTGGAAGCATTCCCAATGAGCAATGGAAAGTCGATTACCGACCCCACTTCGGGCTACAACCCGAACAAACCGTTTGATGGCCGCGATCCACGTTTGGCAATGACTGTACTTGCCAATGGAGTTTCATTTGGCATAAACGACAAAACGGGTGTGCTCGAAACATTCGAAGGTGGCAAAGATGCAACCGGAGCTTATACTACAGCTACGCAAACAGGGTATTACCTGAAGAAATTCCTTTTGCCATATGCTGTTTGGGATGGTCGTTCGGTGAATGTTACCCGCACCTGGATACTTATTCGTTTTGCCGAAATGTATCTGAATTATGCCGAAGCCCGCAACGAAGCGTACGGACCCGATGCCGAAGTATATGCAGCAATGAAAGCTTTGCGTGTTCGTGCCGGTTTCCGTCCGTCGGACATTACGGCAGGATTGACCAAAGAACAAATGCGGGACGTAATTCAGAACGAACGTCGCATAGAATTGGCTTTCGAAGAACATCGCTTTTTTGATTTGCGCCGCTGGAAATTATTCGACGACCCAGCTAAAAGAGATAATTTACTCAAAATAAGAGCTGCGAAAATTACCAAACAGCCGGATGGAACTTTTGTGTACGACACACAGCAAATTGTTCAGGAGCGTCAGTTCAGCACTAAAATGTATTTGTACCCCATTGCCGAGTCTGAATTATTAAAGAGCAGGGCATTGAAACAAAACCCTGAATGGTAAAAAATTGTAATACGAACAATACTATACACTAATTTGGACAAATAAGGACAGCGTGCTTCTTGGTTCAGGTGTATATTTGCAGCGTTAATGTAATATAAGCCCCCAACCCCTAAAGGGGAGTAAGACTTATTCTCCGAAAAATATAAAAATTTTAAAATCAATAAATTAAAATATTATGAATCGAATTAAACTATTTTTTCTATTACTTTCGTTTGCAGGTTTTGCAAACGCAACGGTGTATTATGTTAGCCCTTCGGGCAATGGTTCCACAGGTTTATCGTGGGCAAATGCGTATACTAGTATTCAACCCGCACTGGCTGCAGCAGCTATTGGCGACGAAATTTGGGTGGCTCAGGGAACATATATTATCCAAAGTGTGGAAACACAATTGGTGATAAAAGGTGGCGTAAATGTGTACGGTGGTTTTGCAGGAACCGAAACGTCGAAAGATGCCCGCAGCACCAATCCCGATTTAACCATTATCAGTCATCAAACCAGTGTAGTTGCCGAGTTCCGCTTGCTTTTTAGTAGCGATTTGAACGACCCTGCTACTTGGGATGGTTTTACTTTCGATGGTAAAAATGTAAGTACAGGCGTAAAACTTTCGGGCAACTGCACTTTGAATAATTGCGTTGTAAAAAACTGTTCTGTAATTAACGGTCAGGGCTCTGCTGTTTATATGACATCGTCGAGCAGTTTTATTCCGGTAATCCTGTCGAACACAAAAATCCTTAATAACCGACTCAAAGTTTCATCAACAAACACAACTCCATTAGGTGGTGCAGGTGTTTATGTAAAGGATGGTTCAAAATTAGCCGAAATTAAAAATTGTACAATTAAAGACAATACGATTGAAGGCATTTCGGCAACCGGAACACTCGAAGCTATGGGCGCCGGCATTTACATTGTGGAAGGTAAAATCATGAATTGTGTTATCGACAATAACATTGTAATGAATAGTGCCAGTGCTACTTATTCGCACAACAATTTTACTGCAGGTGCTATTGCCATTGTTCCTATGAAAACCGATGTGCCTGCCAAAGAAGTGTTGATTGAAGGCTGTAAAATAACTAATTCTACAAGTATGTCGCGTGGTGGTGCTATCATTATCGACCCACGTTGGTCGGGTCAGTATCATGGTAATTATACTATTTCGAAATGCATTATTTCAAACAACAAAACCAATGTTGTTGGTGGTGGTATTTTAGCCACAGCAGCCACAGCACAAACCGGAAACGGATACACCTTGAACATTATCAACTCTGTGGTTTCGAATAATACAGCTACAACCAATGCGGGTGGAGGTATACATATCAATGTGGGTTGTGTGTTAAATATTACCAACTCTAGCATTGTTAGTAATTTAGCCGGAAACTATGGTGGTGGTGGACTGTATATGCAAGGAGCTGCAAACCATACGGTTAGAGCTACGCTCAAAAATGTGCTTTTATGGGGCAACGAAGGAACTAACCGAACTGCTGATGTAAAACAAATTTCGAATGGTTCGCAACTATCCACCATCATTTTCTCAGCCATTCAGGGTTTGGATGCAACGGTTGCACACATGTCAACTGCTACTTTGGGCGATAATATTGTGTTGGATATTGCCAATACAGGAGCTAAAGGTCCGGGCTTTGTAACACCATCTTCAACCTGGGGTTATGGTGTGGCCGATGCACTTACAGCTAACTGGCGATTGGCTTCTAATTCTATTCTGATTGATGCCGGTGACAATTACATTACGTCCGACATTGCAGGAACTGTTCGTCCACAAGGAGATTATTCCGATATTGGTGCTTACGAATACTCTGCCACTTCAGCCCTATTCACTGCCAAAGAACAATTAGGTAATATATACGGAGTTGCAGGCGCTATCAGGTTCAATAACGATTCGAATACCAAATCAATTTCCATTTACAATGCAATGGGCGTATTGGTTCGTACGGTTCAAACCGTGGCTGGCGAAAATACCATTTCACTCCCCCGCAATCAACTCTATATTGTAAAAGCAAATAATAAAGTAGCAAAGGTAATTGTAAAATAGAATTCGTATTTTTAAGGTATAAATTTATTCACCCGAAACACAGCCATAGAGCTTGTGTTTTGGGTGTTTTTATTTTGTAAGTATCTGAATATATACTGTATATCAATATTATAAGCCATTATCCTTTTTTGTGTGATTAAAATAGTAATTCAAAACAAAACTATACACAAAATTGGACAAATTACAACACTGTTATAACTTAATTGAGTCTAATTTTGCCTTGATTAAATTATAAAACAAATTTTTTTATTGAATACGTATGAAAAAAATTACATTATTTTTATTACTGGTTGCTTTTGCCGGGATGGCGAATGCAACTGTTTATTATGTGAGTTCGACTGCTACTGGTAATGGAACAGGAACAAGTTGGGCAAATGCTTTTTTAAGTCCTGCAGCAGCAATTGCAAGCGCAACACCCCAAGCTGGTGATGAGTTTTGGGTAAAACAAGGTACTTATGTATCAGCCACGCAACTTACTTGGGAAACCGGACAGCATTTTTATGGTGGTTTTGTTGGTAACGAAACTTCACGAAGTCAACGAAGTACAGATGCAACATTGACCATATTAGAGGGAAATAACACAAATAAAGTGCTTAATGCACCTTCAATGGCATCCCCCACAACCTGGGATGGTTTTACAATTCAAAAGGGTTTTGCTACTGGTGGGGGCGCTGGTGCTTTTCTTCAAAAAAATGCCATACTTAGTAATTGTATAATAAAAGATAATGCTACATCCGATTTTGGTGGGGCTGGTATTTTTATTCAAGGTTTAACAACAGATACTGACTCTATAAAAGTAATTAATTGTACAATCAAGAATAATATTAGTACAAAATCGGGTGCTGCCAAACGTGGCGGAGGTGGAATTTACGTGAAAGCTGGTTCGTACAAAGCGGTTATCAGAGGATGCGTAATCGAAAACAATATAGTGGATGGGTTAGCAAATAGTAACTCTGATATTGATGGTGGTGGCGTTTATTTATGCGATGGAATTTTGGAAGGTTCAATTATTCGAAATAATACAGCAACGAATAAAAATGCAACTACGCAAGCACTATCCTTAAATGGGAAATGTCAGGGTGGCGGTGTATTTATTATGCCACAAACAACAAGCAATCCAATTACAGTTCAGAATTGTACAATAACAGGAAATGTAGCGAATACATCACAAGGTGGTGGAATTGCAATAGACCCTCTGTGGGGTGCTACAACTCTTATTGCTGCACCTGTTAATATTACAAAAACTATTATTTCTAACAATTGGGCATATAAAAATGGTGGTGGAATAATGACTGAAGGTTTAAATCCAAGTTCAACAGCAAACTACACTTTTGCTAACTGTGTAATTGCAAATAACGAATCGAGTACAGTTGCAGCTGGTGGTGGTGGAGCATTTATTAATAATGTTGCTTTATACACTGGGACTGTTAGTTTTACAAACTGTACAGTTGTAAACAATAAAATGCTAACTACCAATTTTGGAGGTGCAGGAATTTTTTACAATAATATTAAATCAGATATTACTAATTGTGTGTTTTGGGGAAATGGAAGTGTAGGAGCTTTATCACCTTACCATGTACGCGTAAATACAACACTTACTACCAATAAAATGATAAAATGTGTTTTCGATAATCGTTTTGTCGAATCGCAAGTTTCTCCAACGAATTTTGCTACCGACCTTACAGGCAAAGTAATTGTTGATGTTGCAAATACAGGTTCGGCGGGTGGAACATTGTATGCAAACTTTGTAAGTCCGACTAACTTTGTGGGAAAAGTAGTTTTGGGAGCCGACCAAACCTCATTAAATGCTGCCAATTGGTCAATAACTCACGCCTCGGCTTGTGTTAACAATGGCGCTACTATAGCGGGAATTACTACCGATATTGCTGGTTTAGCTCGTCCACAAGCAGGAGATTATGATATTGGTGCTTACGAACTAAGAGCTTACACCATTACTGCTACGGCTAATAATGGAACTATGGGTAGTGTTTCGGGAGCTGGCTCAAAAGTAACCGGGTCCACTGCTACGCTTGTGGCTACTGCAAATTCAGGTTACCACTTCGTAAACTGGACAGAAAGTGGCTCTGAAGTTTCTACCAATGCAACATATTCATTTACAGCTTCGGCAAATCGCACCTTGGTTGCAAATTTCGAACCGAATACAGTTGCGTTAAGTTCTGGAATAACCAACGCGGCTGATATCACATGTACTACTTGCGATGTTACTGTAGCTTCGGGAGCTGAACTCACTGTTGGAGCCACTAAAGCTTTGAAATCGGTTACAGTAGCAGCCGGAGGAAAACTAACTATAACTGCTGGAAATTTAAATGTTACCAACGGAATCACGCTCGAAAGTACTTCTGACGCTACAGCTACATTGGTTGATGCTTATGAGACTCCAACTGCCAATGCCACTGTGAAACAATATGTTACAGCCGGCAGAAACTGGTATATGAGTGCGCCATTAAACAATACGGCCAATGTTTCTGACCTCAACAAAGGTTTTTCTGTACAACAATACAACGAAGCAACCGGGTTATGGGAACTTGCGTCAGGTACATTAACCCGTGGTAGAGGTTATATTCAAGTGGCAAATGCTTCTCAGGGAACTTCAGGAACAGTTCAGTTCGAAGGTATTGTTAATTCAGGTGATGTTTCGGTTTCTCTTACAAATAATACTGCGGGAAGGGGTTTTAATCTGGTAGGTAATCCTTATCCGTCGTATTTGAATTGGTCTTTAGTAGCCACCGACCTCGTTAACACTCATCCTACAACCGGTGCAAAAATGCCAAATGGTACTGCGTGGTATAGAACCATAGATTATAATGGTAAAAGTGCTTGGGCTACAGGCGTTGTGTATGCTGCCAATTCTGTAGTGTATAATGGTACAAGTTTCTACAAAACCTTAACAGGTGGAACATCCGGTGCAACAGCTCCTACAGGAACAGGTAGTAATATCAGCGATGGTAGTGTTATCTGGCAAAACGAGGGCTCTGTTTATGTATTTGCAACTGTGAGTTCAAATGGTACTCCATCGCATACATCGGTAAGCAATCTGATTCCTCCCATGCAAGCATTCTGGGTGAAAACAAATACAGGTGGTGGTACACTTACCTTCAAAAACAGCATGCGTGCACACGAGAGTGTGAGCAATAAACTCAAAGCTCCAAAAAGAGAAGCAAACTCAATGCCACTTGTACGATTAAGTGTAACTAACGGTGCAAGCGCCGATCAGGTTGCAATTTATGCTTCGGAAAATGCAAGTAATGATTTTGATAGTGCAGATGCTCCAAAATTCTTTAATAACTCCGGTTCGTATCAGGCCGAAATTTATACTCTGGCTGCTAATGAGAAATTGGCAATTAACGCCCTGAATAGTATTGAGGAAGGAACTACTTTGGCTTTGGGATTTGTAACAGAAAAAGACAACAGATTTAGTCTGAAAGCGACAGAAATTGCTAACTTGCCTGCCAATCTGCAACTTATACTCCGTGACAAACAAACGAACACTGAATTTAATTTATCGGAAGGTGAAGCCTATGAGTTTGGTTCATCGGCTACGAATAATGCAGACCGTTTGAGTCTGATTTTCCGTGCCAAAGGCACAACTACCGGATTTGATAACAAAAACCAATCAAAGGCAATAGTATATACCAATGCAGCTGGTCAGATTGTGATTTCAGCTCCCGAAAAATGCAACTACTCCATTTACAACGCTTTAGGACAGCTAATCGAAAACGGAGTGTTGAAATCAGAACTGCAAACTGTAAACTGCAAACTACAAACTGGCATTTTCGTTGTAAAAGTAAATAATCAATCAACAAGAGTTATTATAAAATAAAAATTATTAACCACAGAGCAAACAGAGTAAAACAGAGATGAACAGAGAATTACTCTGTGTTCTCTGTGCCAAACTCTGTGTTCTCTGTGGTAAAATAGTAAATGGTAAATAGAAAAATAGTAAATGAATTTATGGAAACAAAAAAAATATATACAGCACCCGAAATTGAGTTAGTTGAACTCGATAACGAAATCTCTTTAGCATTGGAATCCTCTCCGCCCGAAGGGCCTGGAGAAACAGGCATTTCTAACATGTCGCTGGAAAGGTTTAATTATCAGCCACTCAAAGATTTTGTTGGGTAAAGATAATTCCCATTTTTTACAAAACAACAAGCTGCCTATTTTTTTGTGGGTAGCTTGTTGTTTTGTTTTCAATAGTACAGCATGTAAACAAAATAATATAAATCATGCATGTTTTCATGTTCTATTTTTGTAACGTGATGACAAATCAAATTCAAAAACAATTTAAAAAACAAAAAAATATGAGAAAAATTACGTTATTGATGCTTTTAGCGTTTGTAGCAATGTTCACAAATGCACAAATTGCCCGCTATGTTAAAGTAAGTACAACAGGCACAGGCGATGGAACTTCATGGGAAAATGCTGCGGGAACAGCTGACATACAGACTCAAATTAATGCTGTAGCAGCTGAGACTAATCAGGGAACCGTTTATTTTGCTGCCGGCACCTACCTGATTTCAGCACAAATTCAGTTAAAAAACAATGTTCAATTGATGGGTGGATATGCTGCTGATGGTAGCGGCACACGCGATTTGCTTAACAATCAACTATTCTGGACGGTCAGTTTAACAAAAGAATTCTGTACACCGGTGATGCATCACCTAATGTGGCCTTCACTAAAATCACCAAAGTTGATGGATTTATTTTGCAACGTGGATCCAGTTCCTATGGTTCTGCAGCTGCCATCAGTATTGGCACTGTATTAGAAAACTGCATCATCAGGAATAACAATGGTTCAACTTTTGGAGCTGCTGTTTTTATTAAAAGACATGCAACAATTTCAAGTCCGACAAACGGTTGGAATCAGGGTGCAGCTCTTGTAAATTGCGTTATTGCAAACAACTCCTCCAGCAGCTACGCCGGTGCAATTTTTGTAAATCAGGATACGCATTTTTCATTGGTTAATTGTGTGGTTGCCAACAACAAATCTACTGACGCAACAGCTACAACCGGCGTAGGTGGTTTATATTGGGGAACAAATGTAAGATTCTCCAGAGTTTCAAATAACATTTTTTACAACAACACAGCTACATCCGGGAAAACAAATATCCTATTACAGGTTAGCAATCAGGTTGAAGCAGCTGTATATAATAATTATTTCAGTGATGCAGCATTTTCAGATGTGGATTTTACTGCTGCAAATGGAAACAAATTAACAGGTGACATTGCAAGTCCCGGTTTTGCAGCCCCAACTTCATTTCAGGGACATGATGCTGCAAAAATGACGGAGATTGCTGCTGCCGACTGGAGATTATCTTCCACTTCTGGTCTGATCGGACTTGGTTCGACTGCATCAGGAAGAGCAGATATTCCCTATCCATATGTTGCAACTACATTTGGTGGAGTCGCCCGTGCATACACCACTGTTACCACCGACGTTCAGGGCAGCAGTCGCATCATCAACACTACTGTGGAAATGGGTGCATACGAATACAATCCTGTAATAATTACAACTGCTTCGGCGAATGTTAGTCAGGGTACTGTAACAGCCGGCGTTACAGTTAGCAAAGGTTCTTCAGTTACCGTAACGGCGACTCCGGAAGCTGGCTATAAATTTACAAAATGGAACAATGGTACTTCTGATGTTTCTACTTCAGCTGCTTACACTTTTGTACCTGCTGCTGATGTAACCATGACTGCCATGTTTGAAACTGATTTGGGAACAGGAACGAAGACTCCGAATCAGGAACTTGCTATCCGCATATCGGGCAGCAATCTGACTATCAATGGCAATGGCAATCTGGAAATATATAACATCCTCGGAAAACGTATTGCAAACAACCAGATTCGTCAGGAAATGACTTTCCGTTTAGATGCAGGTATTTATGTAGTGAGACTGACTACTCAGGAAGGCAAAAAAGTTCAGAAAATTAAAATAGACTAAACAATTGATTTCGGTTATAAAAAAACTGTCCTGATATTCAAGCTATCAGGACAGTTTTTTTTTGCACAACTCAGATGGATGCGACCGGTTAATATTTCATAATCTGCTGTTGATTGAATTTACGAAATTCTGTAGGAGTTAAACCCTTTTTCGACCGGAATATCCTGTTGAAATTAGACACATTATTAAACCCGCAATTGTAACAAACCTCAGAGATTGTTTTGGTTGTTTCTATGAGCTGAACCGCTGCATGTCCGATTCTTACCTCATTCAGATAATCCACGAATGATTTTTGAGTACGTTTTTTAAAAAAATGACAAAAAGAAGAGTTGGTCATGCCAATGATACCCGCAACATCTTCAATTTTAATTTTATTTCTGAAGTTCCGGTTGATATAATCACAGGACAATCTGATTCTCCTGCTTTTAAACATATCCACTTCCGGAC
>JBILFS010000195.1:0-4701 GCA_044351455.1 Paludibacter sp.
TGGAATTTATAAACTTTAGTATAATACAACGAAATTTACAAATATATTGTTTAAATTTCTAACTTATGTGTCTTATGTGACTTATGTGGTTCAAAAAAATTAAATATTAAAAGCCTGCCAGAGCACATCATCTTCCGGCAAAGGCGCTTCGATATAAATTTGCTCTTTCGTTACCGGATGTACAAAACTCACATTGCGGGCATGCAGACTGATTCCGCCATTGGCATTGGAGCGGGCAAAGCCGTATTTCAAATCGCCTTTTATCGGGCAACCCATTTTGGCAAGCTGACATCTGATTTGATGATGTCTGCCCGTTTCGAGATTGATTTCCAATAAATAGTAATTATCTGACCGACTCAAAAGTTTATACGTTAAAGATGCTTTCTTCGATTCAGGGACCGGTTTATCATAAGCAAATGACTTATTCTGTTTTTCGTTCCGAAGCAAATAATGTTCTAATCTACCTTCATCCTGAGGAGGTTGGTTTTTAACAATGGCCCAGTATTTCTTCTGAATTTCGTGATTTTTGAACATCTCATTCAATCTGATCAGTGCTTTGCTGGTTCGGGCAAAGAGTACCACACCACTCACCGGTCGGTCGAGGCGGTGTGTTACTCCCAAAAAAACTTCTCCGGGCTTGTTGTACTTTACTTTGATATACTTCTTAATGGTTTCTGATAAGGGTTCATCGCCTGTTTTATCTCCCTGCACAATCTCGGAAGTGGTTTTATTCACTGCGATGATGTGATTGTCCTCATAAAGTACTGTCATAATCCGCAAAACATTAATCGTTCATCCATTTAAGTTTATCAAACACCCAGAATATCAGGGATAAAACAACGCCAGTGATAGCAGCCAATGCCATTCCCTTCAATTCAACAGAACCGATAAAGATTGTGGCTCCACTTACGCCGGTTACGAAGCAAACAGCGCCCAGTACCATGTTTCTGTTTTTGCTGAAATCAACTTTTTGTTCCACAAACATTCTGAAACCCTGAACAGCAATTACACCATAAAGCAGGATGGTAATACCACCCATAACAGCATTGGGAATGGTTGAGATAGCCGCAGATATTTTGCCGATGAATGAAAATGCGATGGCAAAGAGTGCAGCACCTCTGATTACCCAAACCGAATAAACCCGTGTGATAGCCATTACACCGATATTTTCTCCATAAGTAGTATTGGGAGGTGATCCGGCAAAACCTGAAATCACATTGCTGATACCATCACCAAGCAAAGATTTCTGCAATCCCGGATTCTTCATGAGATCTTCACCAGTAATCTTTCCGGTTACAATTAAATGACTGATATGTTCGGCCAATACTACGATACAAGCCGGTGCAATAATTAACATTGCCCTGGGATCGTAGACAGGAGCTGAAAAAGTTGGCAAAGCAAACCAGGATGCATCAGCAATTGCCTTTGTGTCGACCATACCCAACACCAAAGCAAGGATATAACCAGTAATCACAGCAAATAAGATAGGAATGATCTGCATAAAACCTCTGAACATCACAGACCCGAATATGCCTATCAGCAAAGTAAACATTGAAACAATTACTGTATTGCTGTCTAATTCAAAAGGAGCAACAATTTGTCCGGTTCCTGCAGGCCATGCAGCTAATCCGGCCTGACGAACAGCAACCGGTGCCAGTTCCAAACCAATGATGGCCACTACAGCACCCATCACAGCAGGAGGCATCACCACATCAATCCATTTGATGCCCCATTTCATCACCACAAAAGAAATCAGGATGAAGAATAAACCGAAGAAGATAAATCCGGATTGTGCATGAGCAAAACCTCCGTAAGAACCTGCGATTAATAAAATCGGAGAAATAAAGGCAAAACTGGATCCAAGATAAGCCGGAATGCCGCCTTTGGTAACCCAGGAATAAATAAGGGTGCCAATGCCATTCATTAACAAGGCAATAGCAGGATCAATGCCAACTAAAATCGGTACCAGGATAGTGGCACCGAACATGGCAGTTAAATGCTGAAAACTCAGCGGAAGACTCTGTAAAACCGGAAGTTTCTCTCTGATTCCAATTGTTCTTTTTTCCATTTTAATTTGATTAGAATTAATAATTGAGTAAAAATTTAAGATTTCTTTTTCTTTCTGGATGTCTGCGATTTGTCCCCGCGTGTTTTGGGTTTACCATATTTAACTTTCATAGCCTCAGAGCGACGAACTTTTTGGTTAACCTTCTTGTTTTTACCTGCTTTTTCATGAAATGCTCCACCTCCTTCGGTGATATCCACCAAATCCACCAAAACATTTTTCATTTTTACTTCGGGCAATTCAAAATCCCTTATTTCTGTAGAAATCTCCACTTCCTCAGGCATTCCCATCATCGGGATTTTCTGATTCATGAGTTCCTCTGCCAGTTTTCGTCTGTCAGCATCCTCTTTGGTAAGGAATGTCAATGCCACACCCTTTTTGTCAATCCTGCCGGTACGACCAATCCTGTGCATATAAGATTCAGCATCTTCCGGCATATCAAAATTTACCACATGGGTTACATCATCGAAATCGAGTCCGCGGGCCACAATATCAGTAGCAACTAACATCCTGTAATTACCCGAATTGAATTTTTTAAGACTGTCAAATCTGTTATTCTGCGATTTATTGGAGTGGATAATTCCTGTAAGCGCTTTGTTGGTTTCATCCAGTGATTCGTATAACTCATCAGCCAAAGCCTTGGTTGAAGCAAACAGGAGTACCTTCGAAAATTCAGGATGATTTTTCAGCAAAAAGTGAAGCAGATTAACTTTCGTATTGAAATTCGGAACCCGGATGGCAGCCTGTTTTATATTTACAAGGGGCGTACCTGTTCTGGCAGCTTCCACCTCCACCGGATCAATGAAATTATCGGCAATAAAATTCTTTATTTCCGGAGTTATCGTTGCCGAAAACATCAGATTTTGTCTTTTTGAAGGCAGAAAATCCATCAGTCTGATTAATTGAGGTCTGAAACCCAGATTCAGCATCTCATCAACCTCATCGATGATAAATTTCTTAACCAGGCGGAATTTCAGGATGCCATTCAGGAGAAAATCAAGCATACGACCCGGTGTACCCACGAGAATATCAACGCCTTCAACAATCAATGGTGACTGCTGAATCATATTCACACCGCCATACACTCCGGCATGTTTGATGTTCGTATATTGCGTCAGTTTTTCAATTTCTTCAGTAATCTGAATAACCAGTTCGCGGGTAGGCACAACAATCACAACCGAAGGCTGTTTTTCTTTGGAATATTTCCATTGTTTGAGCACCGGCAACAAAAAAGCAAGTGTTTTTCCTGTTCCGGTTTGTGCAATTCCCACCATGTCTTTACCCGATAAAATTACCGGAAAAGCTTTTTCCTGAATAGGTGTTGGTGTAGTTATTCCCTGAACGTCCAGCGCATTTAATAAAGGCGGATTCAGATTAAAGTCTGCAAAGGTCATTTATTTCAATTTTTTTACAAAGATACGCAAAAAATATTCATTTCGTAACTTCAAAAAACTGTTGAAATCTTTTGCAGAAAAACACCTGCTTATCAAAAAGTTTAATGTAATTTTGCGCATCAAAATCCAAAAAAATCAGGGGTGATGAATCAGAAATTCCACACACGTCACATTGGTGTAAACACTATTTCCGAAGCTCAAATGCTTCAGGTTACAGGCGCTAATTCTATAGAAGAATTAATCAGTCAAACAATTCCTACAGATATTTTAAATAATGCATTAGACGATTTGCCGGATGCCCTGACAGAGAAACAATATCTGGAACATATACATGCCATTGCAGGTGCAAACCGACTTTTTAAAACTTATATTGGTCGCGGATGGTACGATACCGTACTGCCGGCAGTTATCCAGCGGAATATTTTCGAAAATCCGGTTTGGTACACCTCTTATACACCATATCAGGCAGAGATTTCTCAGGGTCGTCTGGAGGCGCTGTTAAATTTCCAGACAGCCGTTTGTGATTTTACAGGCATGGAAGTAGCGAATGCTTCCTTGTTGGATGAATCCACTGCAGCGGCCGAAGCAGCAACGATGATGTATAATCTCCGTAGCCGGGATCAAGTCAAACAGGAAGTAAATACCCTGTTTGTCGATAAAAATATTTTCCCTCAAACCCTTGCCGTACTTCAAACCAGAATGCGAGCACAGGGAATTAAAATTGTGACGGGAGATTACGACACCACAACCCTTTCGGCTGAATATTTCGGAGCCATTGTGCAGTTTCCGGATGCTGATGGTAATATTCCTTACTATCAGGATTATATCGAAAATGCACATGCACTGGGTATTAAAGTGGCCGTTGCTGCAGATATTTTAAGTCTGGCCCTCCTGACACCTCCGGGCGAATGGGGAGCAGATATTGTGTTCGGCAGTACCCAGCGGTGGGGAATTCCGATGTTCTATGGCGGACCGGCAGCAGCATATTTTGCCTGTCGCGAAGCTTATAAAAGGGATATTCCGGGACGAATCATTGGCATCAGTAAAGATAAAAATGAAAAAACGGCATTAAGAATGGCTTTGCAAACCCGCGAACAGCACATCAAAAGAGAAAAAGCTACCTCAAATATATGTACTGCACAGGCTTTACTGGCAACCATGGCCGGGATGTATTGTGTTTATCACGGTCAGGAGGGAATCCGGAATATTGCCCTGAAAATTCATGCCCTGGCTTCATACCTC
>JBILFS010000196.1:0-4690 GCA_044351455.1 Paludibacter sp.
CAGCGCCTTATCCACTGAAAAAGGTTCGTGTTATGCCTCTGTTACAACTGCTGAAAATCTTCAGATAGAAGACATTATCAATCAAATGATTGAGGAAGGAAGTGGATTAACCCGTCCGCAGGCCATAGCTTATTACGAGAAATTCTCCGAAGTGATTCTGAAAAATCTGAAAAATGGATGCAGCATCACAACGCCATTATTTATCATCAAGCCGGTAATAAACGGCAAATTTACCAACCACGAAGACTCCTTTGATGCTAAAAGACATCAGCTGAATTTCAGACTGGCAGCGGGAAAGAAGTTGCACACCATCAAAAAAGAAGTAAGGATTAAAAAAACTGAACCAACAACTAAAGCACCGGTCGTCAGGACTTTTATAGATTTCAGGAACAATGAGATGAACCTAACGACCTTATCCGGTTCAATGGCCATACTGAAAGGAAAAAATCTTAAGTTCGATGTAAATGATATGAATCAGGGGGTATTCTTCGTGCCGGAAAACAGAAAAGATGAGATTGTCAGAGTAAAAACCTATTCAGATATATCGCCTTTGAAGGTGTTTATTCAGGTTCCTGAACTGCAACCGGGAGCTTATAAGCTTGTGGTTAAAACCATTCCCGTTAATTGTGCTAATATTGTTCAGGGAGAATCCGGCTTTATCCTGCATGTAATCAAACAGGATACAATTATTCATAACTCATGAAGTACGTACTTCATGCTCCAAAACTTCCTGTCAATTACTACTTCTAATAGGAATGAAACACATCATGAAGTACGTACTTCATGCTTGTAATTAAAAGTTTAATGTCAGCAAATATTAATGAACTTTCAGGGCTGCGACTTAATTTTCATCATTTCCGCCAACTGCAAGAAATAGTAAAAAATGTTTAGAAAATCGACATTAACCCGATTAACTGTGTAGATTTTGTTGAGATAATTATTGCTATGGAAAATATCCTTTTTGATAAACCATTTGCATTACCAAACGAAAAAACTACTTAAAAAAACAGAAAGCCCTGATCCCTGAATTTACAGTACCTTGCGCACATAACTTTAATTCAACACCAAAGCTAATTAAATGCTATCCCAACAATAAATCCCACCCAGGGTTTATTGTTATAAACCCAGATTTTCCGGTCGTCATTCAGCAGATAATCCAATCCAATGGCCACCCCAAAACTGGCAATATCCGACTCAATAAATCCGGCGATACTCGTTTGAAAGATCATACCGGTATATTCTTTTTCAGTCCTGTCGTTGGTGGTAATGCGAAACAGCTGTTATATCTGCACGACGTAAATGCGATGGATGTACAACATATCAATAAAACAAAAAAGAGATGTATTGATTTCATGAGGTTGATGTTTAAGGGGTTGATGTGTTTAATCGACTTTTGCTTGTGAATTGATATTCACTAAAAGCATTCAAAAATAATATAAATTTCAAGTAAATATCACCACAATATGTAAGTATTTTTTATTTACTTTGCAACTGACAGGTAGTTTGATTATTGAAATTCATGATTATTCAGAAAATGAAAGTACGAGACAGCGGAATGCCCGAAGAAAAGATATGGAATGACTTTTTTAATACAGATTTACTGTTGTCTGAATTGAATATTGATTCACAAATTGTTGACATAGTAGAAATTGGAAGTGGATACGGTACTTTCACGATTCCGACAGCAAAACTGATTCGGGGAAAATTGTACGCTTTCGACATTGAGGAAGAAATGATTGACAATCTAAATCGGAAAATCCAAAACCAACAAATTGACAACATACGTTTAGAGAAAAGAGACATTCTTGCTCACACAACCGGACTTCCTGAAAATTCAATTGACTACGTGATGTTATTCAATATCTTACACCACGAATTGCCCCTGGAGTTTATCAATGAAGCCTATCGGATTTTAAAACCTAAAGGAAGAATTGGAATCATTCATTGGAGAAGCGATGTTTCAACTCCACGTGGTCCCGACCTGAATATCAGACCAAAACCTGAAAAAATTGTGAACTGGTTTGACAAACACAAATTTCATATTGACAAGCAAGCATTTATAATTGAACCTTATCATTTTGGATTAATCATTTCAAAAAATATAACACCATGAAAATCGGAATTATTCTTGAAACAAAAGAATTTGAAAAAGCCTGGAACGCCTTTCGGTTCGCAGTAACGGCAAAAAAACAAGGACACGAAGTAAAATTGTTCCTTATGGGCGAAGCCGTAGAGTGCGAGGGTCAAACCCATGAGCAATATAATGTTGACCAACAATTGAAAAAATTCGTGGAAATAGGTGGCGAAATCCTGGCATGTGGAACTTGCTTAAAATCGAGACAATTAGACAGTACGGAAGCTTGTCCTATCTCGAATATGATTGACTGTGTAAATGTGGTTGTCTGGGCTGACAAAACAGTGACGTTTTAAGACACCCAAAATCGAAATTGAAAATGCATTATAAATCAGACAAGAATATGAAACAGCAAAGTAATTTAAAATCACTCGACCAATTTGTTGAAGAAGAATACGGTAAAAAAGGCACTTCAAAACGGGACAAGTTTGAGAAAGGATATGAAGCGTTTAAGCTTGGTTTTCTTATTCAACAGGCTCGACTTGAAAAAGGAATGACACAGGAAGAACTCGCAGAGAAATGCGGGACAAACAAAGGCTATATTTCCAAAATTGAGAATAATATTAAAGAAGTTCGAATTTCAACACTTCAAAAAATAGTCGAAATCGGACTTGGTGGACACCTGGAACTTTCCATTAAACTGTAAAAAGCTCAGAAAGTAAAACCGCATATTACATGCACTAAGCGCAACCCTATCGGGTATGCCGCTTAGTGCTATTCATTAGACTGCGCAAAAACCTCATCCCATCAACATTTGTAATCAGCAAATTGAATCGCCGGATTTTCACAAATGAAAAACGCCGGTTAGGGGGGATAAAAAAAGTTGAAAATTGAGCGATTATGAAAGCTTGCCAAAGGAAATTTTTGCTATTTTTGGAGAAAATTTAAGTTAATGCGCAGACTCTCGTTGTGCGTCATGCTGAAAAAAAACTGTGCTGCAACCACGACACAAAAAATAAAAAGAAAGTAAAGAATCGTTATGAATGTGCTGAATTATGATGAGAATAGAAAAAATTACCGATAACAAAAAACAGTTTCTGGATTTACTATTGTTGGCAGACGAGCAAGAAAACATGATTGACAAATATTTGCCGGGTGGAGATTTATTTGCTTTATTTGACGATGATTTGAAAAGCGTTTGCGTTGTAGTGCCAATAAATAACGAAACCTGTGAGTTGAAAAACATAGCGACATACGAGAAATATCAAGGCAGAGGGTACGGTAGAGCATTGATTAACTTCATTTCTGATTTCTACAGAAACGATTACAAAACAATGCTTGTCGGGACAGGTGAAACGCCGACAATTTTGTCGTTTTATGAAGGTTGTGGATTTGAAAAATCACATCGGTTGAAGAATTTTTTTACAGATAATTACGACCACCAAATGTTTGACGGCGACATTCAACTTATTGATATGATTTATCTTAAAAAGAACTTATAGGAAAACAAGATTTAATTTAAAAAAACAGACAACAATATGAAACAGTGGTACGAAACATTATTCGAAAATTACGGTGAAAAATACGATAATGAATCTTTTGCACAAGGAACTATTGGCGAGTGTGATTTTATTGAGAAAGAAATTAATTTCAATAAAGCAATAAAAATAATTGACATAGGGTGTGGAACAGGTCGCCATTCAATTGAATTGGCAAAAAGAGGTTATTCAATGACTGGCATAGATTTGTCAGAATCTTTGCTGGAAAAAGCAAAAGAAAAGGCGAAACAACAAGGTGTGAGAGTTGATTTCTTAAAACACGATGCTCGTAATCTCCCCTTCGATAAGCAATTTGATGTTGCGATAATGATGTGCGAAGGCGGTTTTCCATTAATGGAAACAGATGAAATGAATTACGAAATTCTTAAAAATGTTTCTCAGTCATTAAAGGAAAATGCAAAATTCATTTTTACCACCCTCAATGGTTTATTTCCAATATTCAATTCTATCGAAGAATTTTGTGGCTCAAATACCGATGATGGAAATGCCACATATCATAATAACACATTTGACGTAATGACATTCAGGGATTACAATATCACAAAAGTTGCAGATGATAACGGTGTAGAAAAAGAACTTGAATGTAACGAAAGATATTACATTCCATCAGAGATTACATGGTTGTTGAAAACACTAGGATTCACAAAAATTGAGATTTTCGGAGCAAAACTAGGAGCTTTTTCCCGTGAAGATAAATTAACAAAGGATGATTTTGAAATGTTAGTAATGGCAGAAAGATAGCAATGAGAAATCAAATCCATCCTGCTCCTAAGCCTATTGATATGAATATCAGCATAACTGCAACGATAAGTTGAATACTTCTCAGGGTAACTTTTTTCAGTAGTTTCTTGCCTAAGAATGCACCTGCTATGGCTGCAAGGGTGGCTGAAACCAACAAGGTGAGATTTTCGTGGAGATTTGCTGCGGTAAACCGGGACGCATATACAGATAAGCGGGTGATGTCAACCATACAGGCAATGACTACGCCCGTGGCAATATACGCTTCTTTTGATAATCCGCTTTTGATCAGAAAAGCACTGCGAATGGCTCCCTGAAT
>JBILFS010000006.1:0-15726 GCA_044351455.1 Paludibacter sp.
CAGTTTTTGTTGCCCAATTTGTCCATACTGTTGTAGAAGTAGACGGAACAGCAATATTGCCTGAGATGGCTTGTCCATCGAGTTCAAGT
The DNA here is from genome assembly GCA_044351455.1 of Paludibacter sp. GTDB lineage: Bacteria > Bacteroidota > Bacteroidia > Bacteroidales > Paludibacteraceae > Paludibacter. The sequence goes on from JBILFS010000006.1 coordinate 90, forward strand.
TTGAATGGTCCGCCGCCGTTGGCATTGCCTGAAGCATGACGGAAAGCGAAAGAATACATACCTGGTTCAGCCACATTCACTGTATACTCCAACCATTCACCGGCATCAATCCAACCTACTGTTGCTCCTTCTCCTGTTACTGCTTTTACATCCACAGCTTCGTCGCTGCGGTAATCCCCGGCATTGGCCGGACTTAAATCCAGGTAAGCAATATTCTGACCTTTTCCACCTTCAAAAATATCGTAATTTCCTGCTTCAATAGTTCCGGGGATAGCCCACGCAGTACCACCATAAGGCATTTGGTTGCCTACAGTTACAAGTACACTATTGGAAGTATTGAATTTTTCATTTTCGTAAATCCTGGCATAAAAACTCTGAATTCCAAGTCCTAAATCTGAAGCTTTTAATGTATACGGAGCTGCATTTACTATTCCCAAAGAAGTATTTCCGTTCATAAATTCCACTTTGGAAGGTGTTCCTTCCGTTACAGTCAGGTTCAACAGCACACTTCCACCAACGCTTGCCTGAGCAAAAGATGACGTGAGGATACCTCCTGCATTACTGTCGGCACTTGTTTTCATCCTGCGAGCCGGCACCTGCATCTGACAACCATCAGAAAAAGTAACCGTGATGGCAGCATTGGAGTAATTATGTGCGACATAAGTTTTTACATTATTCTTTTTAAACACAGCTGAAATGGGATAATTTGCTGTTACAGAAGCATCAACCTGTCCCAGTGCATTCATGGCATGCAACCAATGATAGGTTTGCGCATCCGAAACCCCAAATTTCAGGTTTCTGCCGGGATATGAATCGTATAATTGTATTGCCTGAGCAGGATTGGTAAATGCAGCAAATTCCCACATAATATCGTGCCACAAGTTGTCGTTCGCCTGATTGCTTAAAATGCCAGTTTTTGCTGAAATTTCGGCCCAAAGCTTGGTAGCATAAGGGATATTGTGTCCCAGATAAAGCGAACCGCCGTGGATAGGATACAATTCAATGCCGTAAGAAGCAGCGATATCGCCGGTCCAAAACGTTCCGTTATCGAAACTGTTTCCCCAGATACGAGAAACCAGACTAATTGTTTGAGTAGGTGGAAAATTACGGTCGTACACATCAAGCCAATATTCTTCAATAGCTGTTTGTTCGGTGGTGTACAGGTAAATTCCTAAATCCCGAATGGCTTTGTTGCCGGTTACTTCGCCCCAATGAATCAGAGATGAATTGAACTGCATACTTTCGGAAGTGGATTCCTGATCATTGCCGTTAGGAAAAGTGGCAAAACCGTTGGCCCAGCAATGTCCGGCATACGGACTGAAATTCCGGAGATACGGAAACATGGTATCGTTGCGGTCAGTAGAAGCTGCATCGCGCACCAATAAGTTTATCATGCCGCCATATTGCAAAGCCCATCCGGGTTCATATTGTTCAACAAATGCGGCAGCATGTATAAAATATCCCCAATGAAAATGGTGGTCGTTGATATTTGTGTCCTGACCATGACCGGCCGGATAACCCAGCAATGCCGACCACGTTGAATTATAATAGAACAAAAAAGCTTTTTCACCGCTTTCTGATTTCAACCAGTTTTGAAGCCGGTCTTTTACGGTTGCCAGCATTTTATTGAATGAAGTTGTATTTCCCATTTCAGCAGCCACACGGGCAGTCTGAATTAAGCGGTTCATTACCTGTCCTTCGTTATACGAATCGGTCCACAAAGCCAGTTGATCATTTTCGATTGCACTAACTTTTTGTGACAAGGCAGTAGGAGTAAAACCCGGGCTGTAGTTATTAACATAAGGTAAAGTAGGTAAAATACCTTTAAACTTATTCTCCACACTGAAACTGTTGCCAGCCAGCGTTTTCATTTGTCCGCGAATTACGGCATATGAATATTGGTCGGGTACAGGTGAATTCGGAGCTAAATTTGCCCATTGGTGTGGTAGCAAACCAAGTAGCATCTTGTTCTCAACACCTTCCTTTACTTCAGTCTGAACAGTAAAATCGGTACGAACCACAGCAGTAGCTTCATTGTAACTATAAGTTGCAGTCGTATTCGTTGGAAATACATATGCATATTTCTTATATTCGTTAGCCACAGTAGTTACATTACTTGCTGTGAGCGGAATAAAAGCCAGCGACCAGTAATTTTTTCCATTCAGGGTAGATGTATAAACCTTTCCGTTTTGTGTCCAGGTACTTCCTGTTGGTGCATAAATGGCAAAATCGGCATTATTCCGAAGATTGGTAATTATCAGCATCTCGTTTTCGATAGTCACTGTTCCCAGATTTACCGTAACCTGTGCAACATCGGCACTTCCTTTCGTAAAATATAAAAAAGGCATCCCAATACCAGAAGTTGCTTCAAAATTGCGTGTTCCATCGTTCCAGTTCATAGTAATTGCCCAATCTGAAAAAGATGAAACGGTGGTTTTTGTTGATGCCAATCCGGAAACGCCCACAATGACAGGTTGTTGATCGTCGATAACACCATTTGGAATATAAGTTACCAACAATCCATTGTTTGTGGTTTTCATGGTAAACGGATAGTTGAAAAGATTATCGGCATGATTCTCTTTTACAAGTTTCGACCACCAATCGTTTGTTGGCACAGGTTTTCCCACAGCAGATCCCGACAATTGAGGAGCACCTGAAGGATAACCGTTTCGTCCTGCCGCATCTGTTCCGGGGAAAGTTTTGGTATAACTACCACTACCCACATTCACGATTTGAGCATTTAAATTCAATGCCCAAAACATAGTCAGGCCAAGCAAAGTTGAAAAGAAAAAATTTCTTCGGTTTTTCATCTGTTTATAATTGTTTTTTTTAGTTGTCAGATGGAACTTACCATGTTAAAATAATCATTGCCTTGAGTGTTAATAATTATTTTAACATGAACGTTTCATGATATTCAATTTAGCCTCGTCCCCAACCATCTCCAAAAGAGTGGGTGCAGGAAGAGTGGATTTGAATTAGTTTTATATTGAATACATTTAATTATTTAATCGATAAATTCTTAAATATTATCGTTTTATGAGCTTGTGCGAAGCAATAATGCCGTTAGCCAAAGTGATGCAAATTACATAATTACCAGAAGCCAGACTTTGAATATCAAGATTAAATTCTTTGCTGTTTACATATTTGTTCAGCATTATCTGACCTGCAATATTGCGAATAATGATCCCGCTCATATCAACATCGGCAGTAAGCATTAAAAAGCCTTTCGCTGGATGTTGATAAATACGTATATGACTGTTATCCGGGTTGCTGATACCATTCGGAGCATTCGAATTGAAGGAAATATTATCCCAGTAAACGATTCGCTCAACATTTCTGGTAGCAATATTATCAGGGATAAGGGTTAAACGGGTTATGGTTTGACCAATCTTATCCGATAAATCGAAAGTGAGCTCTTCCCATTGGTTGATTTTGGTATTAGGCACAATTTTTTCGAAAGTTGTACCTCCGTTTTCAAGTTTCAGCATATAATTGCTGATAAAAGGTTTGAACACCTGAATTTTTACGATACAATTATCAGGTGTTAATGTAATACTCTCAATATTATCGGTATAAACACCAGCCCAGGATTGAGCTCCTGTTGAAATCTTATATTTTACACAAGTAGCCGAAGTGTTTATGCCGGATACTGATGGATTTGCGACAGCAGCATGTAATTCAGCACCATTGCTTCCGTTTCCGAACGATTGCCAGCTCCAGCTATTACCAACTGTTTCGTAATCAATAGTAGCAGATTTATAAGTATCAGCGGTGGTAACTGATACAACAACCGGATTATTAGCGGCCATATTTCCTTTGGCATCTTTGGCAACGACAGCAAAGTCGTAGGATGTAGAAGCATTTAATCCGTTAATAATTACTGATTTTTGAACACCCGAAGTTCCTGAAGAATTTAATCGGGAGGCACCGTACGATATTTCATAATAAACAGAGCCCGAATTATCCGTAGCATTCAATAATAATTCAACTGAATTGGCAGTTACTGCTCCTTTAATTGCCGAAAAGGAAGTTGGGATTTCGTTATCAGGAGCACTTGACGGACCATAAAACTCTTCACCTGCAACTCCTTTTTGATAAATTCGCACATAATCTATGTACATTTTCACCGGGCTACCATCAACAGGAAGTGCTGTAATTTTTGAGATATTTGAATTGCCTGTAATTCCGGTAAAATTACCTCCAACAGCCAGATTCAACAAAACATGAAATGGTTTATGGAAATAATAGGCCGCTTGTCCTTTGGTGCGTGTGCCGCTTATATCCATTTGAAAATAGGGTTGATTGTTCGGATATTTATCCAAATCGAGATACATTTTTATGGCTTTTTCATCCCAAATCAATGTATACAGATGAAAATCGTCCTGCAAGCTATAAGCTGAGGTATTGTCTTTAGCGTAATATGTCCAGTTTTCGCCCCAATGACAAGCACCATTAAAATATTTACTTTGATTGCCACTGTTTATTCCGTTTACATTACCCATTTCGAGCACATCAATTTCGCCACAACGGGGCCAGCCCAATGTGGTAATGTCTTCGCCCATCATCCAGAATGCAGGCCACAGGCCATTGGCTGTTGAAGGCAGTTTTATGCGGGCTTCAATTTTTCCGTATTTTACCGATACTTTGTTATTTGTGTTTAGTCGACCGGATGTAACAACCTTTCCACCAAAATTTTCGCGTTTAGCACTTAATACGAGGCAATTAACTCCGTCAGGAAGTTGTTCAACAGAAATGTTTTCACGGCGGTAGAACTGCAATTCATTATTTCCTCCACCATTGCCATTCACCTCAACTCCCCAGTGCGTAGTTTCATTTAAAACCGGGTTGTTGAAATTATCTTCCCACATCAGTTTATAATCCTGTGCGATAATGAATCGTGGAAAAATCAGCAATAATATTAGCGTTTTTTTTAACATTTCAGTTTGATTATTAGTATGAATAAACCGGGGAACTGACATTCAGACCAATTCGGCATTGGGTTGAATAAACTGATAGAAATCTGAAAAAGGGACTCTTGTTTTGAGTTGAAATAATGTTATTTCAATTGATAAACCCTCACGAAATCAATATACATTTTTGCAGGTCCGTTATTAAGAGCAGTAACCTGATTGATATCGTAAATATCAGGAAATGTGCCACCTACTGCCAGATTAAAAATCAGGAATTGCGGTTTCCTGAAATAGCGTGATGTTTCATTGATTAGCCCATCGCCTACTATTGGCATCTCGAAATAGGGTTTTGCATCCGGATATTTGTCCAAATCCAGATACATTTTAATTGAGTCTTTGGTCCAGATCAGGGTATACAAATGAAAGTCATTTTGCAGGTTGTAACTGTTAACAGTATGAATGGCTTTATTCGGATAACTTCCACCATTCCATCCTTCCCCCCAGTGACATGCACCATTGAAATAAAATTCCTGTACGTTGTTTTCAATTCCGTTCTTATGTCCGATTTCCATGATGTCAATTTCGCCACATTTCGGCCAGCCAACTTCACTTTTATCTGCTCCAAGCATCCAGAATGCAGGCCACAGGCCATTGGCTGTTTTGGGAAGTTTAATGCGGGCTTCAATTTTTCCGTACATGAACGATTGTTTGTACTCCGATTTTATTCGACCCGAAGTTGCCGGTCTGTTTTTAAAGTTTTGTTTTTTTGCAGTTATAACCAAACATTTTTCACCTGTAAGCGGTTCCCTTTCAATACGAATATTTTGTTTTCGGTAATACTGAATCTCCCTGTTTCCGCCACCATTACTATCAACTTCAACAGTCCAGTTTTTTTTGTTGATGGCAGATTTATTAAAATTATCTTCCCAAACCAATTGATATTCCTGTGCAAAAACAAGAATCGGGAATAGCAAATATATGATGGTAAAGATGATTATTCTCATGAGATTATTATTTGCAAATATATCCGCAGCATTTTTCAATACTGCGGATATGAATTTTTTAATTATTTTTTAAACAATTTGGATGTGGAAATCAAACCGTTAGTCAGTTTTACAGTAACAAAATAATGACCTGACGACAAATCACTTAAGTCAACCATACCCTGAACTCCCGACATAGAAACAACTTTCAATTCCTGACCAAGCAGGTTACGAACTATTACTTCCCTGATCTCATCACTGGCTTTAACATTGATTTCTTTATAAACTACTGAAGGATAAACAACGATTGATTTATCATCTTTCACATTATTGATTGCAGTAGTACCATCATGAAAATAAAGATTATCAATATAAACTGTTTTTCCACCTGATCCAACGAATATAAACTGGAACAATTTGGATTTATCAACACCTGTAAAAGATGCCAGTGGAATATCAAAACCTTTCCAGGTATTCAAAGTAAGCGGAGTTAATTCGTATTGAAATTCTTTGGTTGGATTTTCGCTGATCGGACTCATTTTCAACGAAGTTTCATTTTCGGTATAAACATCAACATGCACATACATCATCGTACTTGCATTTACTGTGGTTTCGAGTTGCATACCCTGATAATTCAGTCCGGAATATTTCAGGGCTGTATTACCTTCAGCTAACTGAACTTGTGTAGCCACAGTTGCCTGTCCCCATCCCGGGAAGAAATTGGCATTGGGCGCAACAGATGTATAAGCATTGCTGTAAATTGATTTCACATTCGCTGCAGGGCGTGTTGGTGTTGGTGATGCTGGCACTCCTGATGCTGTTTTGGCTGTCACAATAATAGGATTATTGGCTGCAGCATTTCCTGTAGCATCCTTACAAACAACAGAGAATGAATAATCTGTATTTCCCATCAATCCGGCTACGGCATAAGATTTCTGAGTTCCTGAAACGCCACCGGTTGTCAGCGTTGTTGTACCATAAGTGATGGTGTAGGTAACTGCACCTGAATTGTCAGTTGCACTCAGCAACAATTCAACAGATTCGGAAGTAACGGCACCCTTAGTGGCTGTAAAGCCTGTTGGAGCCTGCGTGTCAACAGTTGCAGTGTTATCGTAGAAATACAGATTATCGATATACACTGTTCCATTTCCCACTACTTTAAATTGAAAAATGTTTGAAAAATCAACCCCTGTAAATTGAGTAAGATCAATATCAAAACTATTCCATTGATTTTGAACCAGTGGTGTTAAAGTAATCAGTTTTTCCTTTGGTCCCGGGCTAATTGGTGTAATCTGGAAAGAGGTTCCATCCGCAGTCCAAACATCCACATGCAGTTTGTTCATTGTCAACGCATTGGTAGCCGCAATTTCGGTACCCTGATAATTCAGACCGGCATACTTTAATGTGTTATTTCCAGCAATCTGAACCTGCGTGGTTACAGTGCTTTGTCCCCATCCGGGATTAAAGTTCGTTACATTCACATTGGTGTAAGCATCACTGAAGATGGACACCACTTTGGCAGCTGCACGGGTTGGGGGCGTTGGAGCCGCAACCGTTGGCTGTGCCATCATAATAACCGGGCTAATTGCAAAAACGGATGCAATCATTAGCCTGAAAAGTGTACTTTTGTTCATTTGATTAAAATTTTAAACGATTTGAAACTTGATTGCAGCAGTGGATACTTTCACCAACTGCTGCAATTTTTTTAAATTAATATTTTATGAATTTCTGATTCACACGCTGACCATTCTTCATCGACAAAGCCATGATATACTGTCCGTTACTCAGACTGCTCAAATCAATGGAACGTTCAACAGCACCTACTTGTAAAATCTGAACGGTTTGTCCTACCAGATTCATAATGCTGATGGTTTTTATTTCACTTTGAGCACTTACAGTAAGCGAACTGTTTGCAGGATTCGGATAGATATTGATTCTATTTTCATCTGAAAGCGAATTCAAACTTGTTGAAGTATCGTTGTAGAAATAAAGATTATCATAATAGAAAGTACCATTCAAATTCCAGAATCCGATTTGATTTACATTCGCAAGATTAGCACCTGTAAGTTCCGACAATGGTAAATCGATAGCATTCCATTGATTGGCAGTTAGTGTGATGCCTGTTTTCATACGATCACCGCCATCTGTAATTCCCAAAGACATGGAAGCCAGCGTTGTAGGATAAATATCAACATGCAGTTTAGTCATCGAACTTACATTGATTGGTTTGGCCGTAAATTCGTAACCAAAACAACAGATAGATACATTCTTCATGGCAGCATTTCCTCCCAAAGTTGACGGAGTAAAGGTATTTCCATACCAGTTTTGATGCGTTGTTGGTAAATTTGTATAGGCATCACTATAAACCGACATTACCCTTGAAGCATCAATTGTAGGTGTTGGAGCAGCAGGTATACCAGATAAAGTAGTTGCATTTACTACAACCGGATTATTGGAAGCCTGATTATTGGCAGCATCTTTGGCTGTTACCGAGAAAGCATAAGCTGTACCACCCGACAAACCCGACACCATGTAAGATTTCTCAACACCTGACAGACCTGAAGTAGTAAGAACCGTAGGTCCTGAACCATAACTGATCGTATAAACAACTGCACCTGAATTATCGGTTGCATTCAGCAATAACTCAACCTGATCTGCAGATACAGTGCCTTTAGTTGCAGTGAAAGCAGTCGGAGCCTCAGTATCAGCAACAACAGTATTATCATAAAAATAGATATTGTCGAAATAAACCGTTTTTCCGCCGGAGCCAACTAATTTGAGCTGATAAACATCCACCATGGTTAAACCCTGCGATGTAAAATCACTTAAAGGTATGTCTACACTTTTCCAGCTTCCCTGATCAGAACTTCCGATGGTAACTGTTTTAAATTTCTCTGCCTCATTGCCACTTCCGTTCCAGCAAATAGGAAAAACATCCACTTTAGTTTCTGTTTCTGTCCAGATGTCCAGATGCAGGTATTTCATACCAGTTGCAACCGGGAAAACGTGATCAAACTGAGTTCCCTGATAATTGAAATTGGCATATCTCATTACATTGTTGGCACCCACCTGGATGATAGACTGTTGCGTTGCCTGTCCCCAGTTCGGGTTGTAGTTAATATTTGCAACATTGGTATAAGCATCACTGAAAATGGAAATTACCTTGGACGCTGCATAGGTAGGAGTAGCGGGAGAAGTAGTCAATCCGGCTGTAGTAGTAGCATTGACAACAATAGGATTATTGGCAGCAACATTATTGGCAGCATCTTTGGCTGATACAGAAAATGCATAGGCAGTTGAAGGCGTTAATCCTGTTACTGAATATGATTTCTGAGTAGCTGATGTACCCGTAGTTGTAACGGTTGTACCACCATAAGTAATGGAATAAGTTACAGAACCTGAATTATCAGTTGCATTCAACAACAATTCCACACTGGTTGAAAGTTCTTTACCTTTGGTTGCAGTAAAAGCAGTGGGTGCTTCAGCATCGGGAGTTCCACCACCACAGGTTGCATCAAAAGGAACCGAAAAAGTGTTTAACATCCAGTTTCCACCCATCGTAACTTTACTCCACAATAATTCAATACTTACATTGGCCGGAGCAGTTGTCCAGGTGAGCGTTCTTCTGATCTTTCCTGATACAGAATTATCCGGAGCAGAGATGGTAGCACCGCTACCGTTATTCACAATTAGCAAATCCACGGGATCAGCAGTGTTCGATTCAATCTCCACATACATGGATGTGGCATCAATCTTCGAGATGGTCAGTTTAATTGCTGAAGCAGTTTCTCCGGCAATATTAAAATGCTTAACAACAGTCTGGCAGTATGCCGATTCGACCGCTTTGGCAACAGATCCTGAAGCTGCGAGTGCAATTAACAGGAAAAAGAATTTAGTAATTTTCTTCATAACATTTGTTTTTAAATTTATAATTCTGATTGAGTTTAAAAAATTCGTAAATGGGTGATTTCGATGATTACAAAATTAGGGTGCAATTCAGAGGAAGCCAAATTTTTTGCCACACATAAATACAAAACAGACCGGAAATAAATACGCAAAAACTCAATCAATAGAATTACATTTATCTGATTATCATATACTTAAATAATTACATGTTGTACAACATATTTCAACATTGTTTTACAATACTCAATTTATACTAATATTGAATGATTTTAAGCATGAGCAATCCAAAAAATCTGAAAAAAATGAAATCATACAGGTATTTATTTTTAGTTTTGAGTACAATCACTTGTCTTACGGCATTTTCTTCACAACCATTGGTTAGAAATTTCACCAGAAAGGACTATAAATCGGGCACTCAGAACTGGTCGATAACACAGGACAACAACAACAGGATGTGTTTTGCCAACAACAATGGTATACTCATATATGATGGTAAAAACTGGCAGACACTGCCAATCAATAATGGTACAAATGTCCGTTCTGTCGCATACGGAGGTAATGGCAGGGTGTATGCATCGACTTTCAACGAATTCGGGTATTATGAAAATGACAAAAACGGGAAACTGCAATATTATACGCTGACAAATCAGGAGGCTTATAAATCTACATCATCCAATGAAATATTCAATATCCACAAAGCAGGCAACAGGATATATTTTCAGGGTGAAGATGCTGTTTATCATTACGAAAACAACAAATTAAGCAGATTATCAACCGGTTATAAAATCGAATCTTCAGCTGTTGTTCACAACATGTTTCTGATTTCCACCCAGAGAAACGGGATTTTCATGCTCAATGGAGATATGTTCATCAGAATTCAGGGATCGGAAATGCTTGAGAATAAGAAAGTTTGTGCCTTTTTACCATACAGAAAAAACGAGGTGCTCATTGTAACGCGTTTTCATGGGGTATATAAGTTTGACGGACTCAGTGTAACGCCATTTAACTCGGAAATTGATAACTACCTGAAATATAACCAGGTTTTTTGTGCTGCTACCAATGGCAGATTGCTCGTTTATGGCACCGTGCAACGGGGTATTGTGATTTTGGATATTGAAACCGGAAAAACCAGCTTTCTGAACTCGTATAACGGATTGCAAAACAACACCATATTAAGTGTCTATTTCGACAATCAGGATAATCTGTGGCTGGGTCTTGACAAGGGGATTGACTATGTGCTGCTGAACAGTCCGGTTCGCAACATCTTCAGTACGAACAGTATCTACGGCTCGGGATATGTTTCCTACATCAAAGGAAACGTCATCTATTTTGGTACCAATCAGGGTTTGTATTATACGGGTTATCCTTTGCCAAACAACGACTTACCACTGCAATTATCCATGATAAGAGGGATGGAAGGCCAGATCTGGTGTCTGGATGAAATTGACAATACCCTGTTCTGTGGTGATGATCAGGGTGCGTTTATCATCAATGGCGGAAGTATTGAAAGGATAGAAGGTTTGAGTGGTACCTGGAAATTTAAGAAACTGAAGAAATCCCCTGACAAAATTATCGGTTGTTCGTATCAGGGTTTATTCATTCTCAGCAAATCTTCCGGGAAATGGAAACTGTCTCATTTTCTGAAAGGCAGGTTTAAGGAGTCCAGTCCGATGTTTGTTGAGGATGAAGATGGCAAAATCTGGTTCAGTCACTGGCAAAAAGGCCTTTATCGGTTGCACCTGAATGCAAATGCCGATAGCATCATTAAAATTGATTTATTCGACAGCAATAAAGGCTTCCCAACAAACAGAAACAATACCGTTTTCAGTATCGGAAAAGAAATAATTTTCTCATCTGAACAGGGACTTTATAAATTCAACCGCAAAACAGATAGTATGGTTCCGCATGATGCCTGGAACAAACTCTTTTCATCGACACCGAGCTATTTACGTCTGCATGAAGGGAATAATGGCGATATTTGGTGTGTTTCAGGTCGTTTCCTCGGATTGGCTAAAAAACAAAAAAACAACAGTTATATCATTGATTCATTGAGCTATAAAATTCTTCAGCCTAAATTGATTGTTGGCTTTGAGCACTTTAATTATCTGAATAAAAACACTGTCATTCTGAATACGGAAGATGGTTTCAGTCTTTTGAAAACTGATTTTCAGATAAATGACCGAAAAATATTCAAAGTATATCTTTCGGGAGTTTTTGCGATTGGAAGCAAAAACACATCCATCAGTTTACTAACTAACAATCAGGATAACTTCATTCCAAAAATCAAAAAGACTACAAATACAGTCAGATTTGAAATTAGTGCTCCGGAATATCAGAATGAAGGTTTGGTGCAGTATAGTTATATGCTTGATGGCTACGACAAAGACTGGTCGGCCTATACCCTTGAAAATACTAAAGAATACAATCAGTTACCCAAAGGAAAATACATTTTTAAAATTAAAGCCAGAAACCTGCTTCTTGCTGATGAAGCCTCTTACGACTATACTTTCGTTATTTCACCGGCATGGTATGAGAGTATATTGGCTTTTATTATTTACGGCATCATTCTTATCGCTTTGATTATCAGATTGATAATTTTCATCAACCACAGATCCCTTCAAGGCGCCATTGAAATGGAAAAACGCAAAGAAATTGAAATTCAGGAACAGAAAAAGATATTTGAAGCTGAAAATCAGGCCAAGAAGCGCGAGATTAAAGAATTAAAAAATCAACAATTGCAATACGAACTCCGGCATAAATCGCAGGAACTGGCAAGTTCTACCATGAATCTCATCAGAAAAAATGAAATCCTGCTGGAAATAATCGACAATATCAACAAAACCATTGATGAGATTGGTGGCAACAAGGATAAAAACAGCATCCTGCAGCGACTTTCAAAACTGGAGAAAAATATCCGGCAAAATATCGGCAATGATAATAACTGGAAGAAATTCGAAGCCAATTTCGATCTTGTTTATGAAAACTACCTGAAAAGACTCGGAGAGGAATACCCGGATTTAAATGTATGTGATAAAAAGATTTGTGCCTATATCAAAATGGATTTATCGTCGAAAGATATGGCTCCGCTTATTAATATGACCGTGAGAAGTATCGAAACAAGTCGTTATCGCATCCGGCAGAAACTGGGCCTGGGAAGGGATGTGAATTTGTCGGATTTTCTGCAGAAATACTGATGGAGTAGTACTGAAATTTATAAATTCTTTCTTTGAAACCGTTTCATTGCATTGAATTCCATTAAAATGGACGTTATGTCATTGGGTGACATATTCCTTTGAGCTATTTTTGCATCTAAAGTGAAATAATATTTCTCAATGAAAAACATGCATTTTATAAAAAATTATTTGTTGATAATAATATTATCGGCAGTTACACTTATTCATGCCCGTGACCTAGGTTCGATAAAGTTTAATTCCGGCGATGTGGTATTCCGACAGGGTCAGCAAATCGGTTACCTAATCAACACCAATGAACCTGAAGTGGTTTTTACTGCTTTAAGTATTTTCAAAAGGGATTTCATGCAGGTCTTTTTGAATGTGCCATTGCTGTTGTAGGCATCCAGATGTACCGGAGGAGCCGATCCTATAATGGAATCTGTTTCACTTTCCACTATGCCTCCGGGATGTCGGTCGACCACAAAATCATATTGACCATCTCCATCCAGATCGCCCACCCAGCAAAACTTCATCGACATCACCGGATATCCTGCCGGAAATGGTTGAAAAGTATAATCACGCACGATTCTGCCTGCCGGATGTCCGGCATTCAGATACCAGGAACCTTCCTCATTACCTTCCACACCCGAAATAACAGGCTTTACAATTATTTTTGAAGCAATATTTAATCCGGCACCACTTACATTCCAGGTAATATTGGTTGCCCCGGTAACGGGCTGAGCATTAATTTTTACCGGTGTTGCAATTCCAATCTGACGATATACATTGAATGCAATGTCCTCCGGATCAGTAGCGAGGAATCGCCAGGATATAAAAAGTTGATTATTGCCCTTGTTTACAGCAAGCACCCCTCTGTCGGGTTTCTCAACCATTCGCTGCGCACTCACCGAACACAGAAGCAACAGAAAATAAAAAAGTAATGTTTTTCTCATGTTATTATAAATTCAGTTAAATTTTCTGTCTGCAAAACTATAGATTTTAAACAGATGTCAAAAAATCAAACTGATGCAAAGATAATCATCCTGTGTCAAAAATTCCATAAAAAACATCTTTATGGTTATTCTTCTACATTTTCAAACAAAAAATCCACATTTATTCTCTCAGGATGATGTATTTTTGCTCACTGTAACCCACATATAAATTTATATCCGTGAAATTCAAAAAATTACTCGTCCTGTTTTGCATGCTGATGCTGAACATCGCTGCCTTTTCCAACTCAGTAATCATTACCGAAGTTACCGGTTGGCTCGAATCGGCTTTAGTTAAATGGCAACCGGCAAACGGAGCCTCTTCCTACAATGTTTATTATAGCGGTCAGGGTATTACCAACCGGAAAATCGACAACCAGTTAATCCGCAGTTATGGCTCGTATATCAGGGCGGATATTCCGGGACTGTCACCCGGCTCTTATACCATCAAAGTAGCGCCGGTTATTCAGGGAACTGAAGGCAGCGCAACCATTACCAATGCAGTCACTGTACTTGCGCACGACCGGAATGGATTTGCTTTTGCCAACAACCGGGTTCCTGGCGCTTATAAGGCGGATGGCACTCCCAAAGACAATGCTGTAATCATCTATCTGACTGAAAAAAATAAAAATACCCTGTCGGTAAATATCACCGGTGCCACAACCAATCCCTGTGTTGGCATTCAAACCATCCTCGATGGCATCAAAAAGGGAAAAGACAACCGGCCTTTTATTATCCGTATGATTGGTCAGGTTAAAGATGCTGAATACATGTTAAACGGAGACCTGGTTATTGAAAATAACAACAATGCAGCTTCTTTCATCACTTTTGAAGGGATTGGCGATGATGCTGTTGCCGATGGCTGGGGTTTACGCATCAAAAATGCCTCGAATGTGGAGGTCAGAAATATCGGCACCATGAATTGCGACAGTGGCGAGGGAGATAATATCGGTTTGCAACAGGACAATGATTATATCTGGGTGCATCATTGTGATTTGTTTTATGGCAATGCCGGAAGCGATGCCGATCAGATCAAAGGCGATGGCGCTCTCGATTGTAAAAAATCAACGTATGTCACCTTTTCTTACAACCATTTCTGGGATACCGGTAAAAGTCAGCTGCTTGGATTAGGCGAAGGTACCACCGACGGATTATTCATCACTTTCCATCACAACTGGTACGACCATGCCGATTCGCGTCACCCGCGTGTGAGATATTATTCAGCCCATGTTTACAACAATTATTATGATGGTATAGCCAAATACGGAGTGGGTTCCACGCTGGGTTCTTCGGTTTTTGTGGAAAATAATTTTTTCAGAAACTGCAAATACCCCATGCTCACTTCCATGCAGGGAACAGATATTTTTTATGATGGAGAAGGCACCTTTTCGGGTGAGGATGGCGGAACAATCAAAGCCTTCAACAATACGATGTCGGGTCAGACCCGTTTTGTAACATACCATCCGACTAATTTTCCCGTTGAATTTGATGCAGTGAATGCCACTACCCGTTCTGAGGTTGTAGCCGCAACAATCAAATCGAAAAAGGGTGCCAACAGTTACAATAATTTCGACACCAATCCTGCTCATTACATATTAAATCTTATTCCGGATGACCCGGAAACAGCCAAAAACAAAGTTATTACCTATGCAGGACGCATTCAGGGAGGCGATTTC
>JBILFS010000197.1:0-4645 GCA_044351455.1 Paludibacter sp.
ATTTCCATTGATGAACTTTCGCATGCCCTGGAACTTAGTTCCGACAATAATGATGAAAACACAGAATTGCTGGAAGGCATCATCAAATTCGGCAATATTCAGGTAGTCGACATCATGACTTCCCGTTTGGATATTGTAGATGTGAATATCAAAACCCCTTATAAAAAACTCCTTAAAATCATCATTGATTCCGGGTATTCCCGCATTCCGGTTTACACTGAAAACCGGGATACAATCAAAGGCATTCTCTACGGAAAGGATTTGTTGCCTTACCTCGATAAACCGGATAATTTCCGCTGGCAAAGTCTGATTCGTCAGGCTTATTATGTTCCCGAAACTAAAAAGATTGATGACTTGCTGAGTGAGTTTCAACAAAACAGAATTCATTTAGCCATTGTGGTTGATGAATACGGGGGAACTTCGGGACTGGTAACACTCGAAGATATCATCGAAGAAATTGTAGGTGATATCAGCGATGAGTATGATGACGATGAGAAACTTTTCACTAAAATTGATAACCACACTTTTATCTTTGAAGCAAAAATTCAGTTGAATGATTTTTTCAAGATTGATGAAATTGACGAGGAAGATTTTAAAGATTTGGTAAATGAAGTGGAAACCCTTGCCGGTTTAATTCTGGAATTGAAAGGTGAAATTCCATCGAAAAACGACAGACTGGATCACAAACGGTATGTATTTGAAATTCTCGCTGTTGATAACAGAAGAGTTAAAAAAATTAAGCTTTACATCAAAGATAAGCCGGAATAGCAATGAAAATACCGTTGATAATTGGTCTGGTGCTGTTAACTGCATGCAGGGAAAATCCTATCCCCAAGCCCTATGGTTATTTCAGGGTGGATTTGCCTGAAAATCATTATCAACATTGTGATACAATTTTGCCGTTTTCTTTTGATTATGCATCCTCATCAATACTAATATTAAAAATGGATGTTAAAGAAAAAAACTGGATTGACATCTATTATCCTCATATGAATGCAACCATTCATTGTAGTTATTCAGAAGTAAAAAACAATATAAAAATGCTTTCGAAAGGCGCGGATGAATTGGTTCGGAAGCATGCTATCAAAGCAGATGAAATTCGTGAACAGTTCTTTTCTAATCCTGAGAACAGGGTTTATGGAAACTATTATGACATACTTGGCAACACTGCTTCGGCGGCTCAGTTTTATTTAACAGATTCCATCCGGCATTTTTTCCGGGGCTCTGTCTATTTTAATCATGTACCCAACAAAGATTCCATTGGTCCGATGGCCAATTATATTCGCCGGGATGTAATCCGACTGATGGAATCATTTCAATGGAAATAAGATGTTTTTAACGAATAAGATTACCTATCGACAGGCTGAAATCCTGGTCATAGAAACAGATGAAACGCCTGAAACACTGAAAACACGCCTGAGTAATTTCAGGGAATATGAAGATGAACTCAAAAATATCGGTTTAAAAAAACGGCTTCGTGAATTTTTGGGTGTCAGATGCGGTGTTAATCAACTCTTTAAAGAAAATGTGAAGGTTATTTATCATGCTGATGGAAAACCTTATCTCCGGGATAAAAATGAGTCGATAAGTATATCACACAGTGGTAAATTCATTGCACTGATAACACATCCGGTTCTTCTATCGGGCATCGATATTGAAGTGCCTTCAAAGAAAGTTATGAAGGTGGCATCCCGTTTCCTGAGCGAAAAAGAGAGGTCGTATCTTGTTGATGAACAATCGGTTGCTATAGCCTGGTCGGCCAAGGAAGCACTGTATAAAATCATTGGAAAAGAGGCCATTGATTTTGCTGCCACCCTGGAAATACAGCCGTTTAATGTTGCATCATCCGGTGAATTGCTTATCAGATTTATAAAAGACGGGCAGGATTTTCAGATTGCTTACGAAATGAATGATCGATATACGCTGGCATATTGCCTGGATAATTTTTGAAAAAATAAATTACAAACACATGAAGAACAATATTTTCAGAAGAATCCTGTTAAACAAAGAGATGGGCCGCAAAATGCTGGCTGTTCTTATCGATCCTGAAAAAAACAACGGCAGGAATTTTGCATCCATGGTTGCTTCTCTGAAAGACTCTTCCCCTGATTTCATTTTTATAGGTGGTAGTCACGCCGTAAAATCATTGGACACCATGATAGGAATTCTGAAAGAAGAAACCGAATGTGATGTAGTTTTGTTTCCCGGCGATGCTTCCCAGTTTTCAGATAAAGCTGATGCCATGTTGTTTCTTTCGTTATTATCAGGACGAAATGCGGAGTTTTTAATCGGTCAGCACATCAAATCTGCTGCATTAATCCAGGAGTCTGATGTAGAAACCATCCCTACAGCCTACATTTTGATTGATGGCGGAAAAGTGAGTTCTGTGCAATATATCAGCAATACCCTGCCCATTCCGGCTGATAAAAAAGAAATTGCGCTATCTACAGCGATTGCCGGCGAATTATTAGGCATGCGTCTCACTTATCTCGAGGCAGGTAGCGGGGCGATCCATCCTGTTCCTTCTGAATTGATTTCGTTGGTAAGTA
Organism: Paludibacter sp.; assembly: GCA_044351455.1. GTDB lineage: Bacteria > Bacteroidota > Bacteroidia > Bacteroidales > Paludibacteraceae > Paludibacter. The sequence continues at coordinate 2,550 of JBILFS010000197.1, forward strand.
AAAAAATTAATACTCCAATAATTGTTGGCGGTGGAATCAAATCTACTGATGATATCGGAAGGGCATTTGATGCCGGTGCCGACCTTGTTGTGGTCGGCAATGTACTGGAAGATGAAAGCAGTCTGATGAAATCTTTTACAGATTGGGTCGCTGCTTATAACAACCGATGAATCAGCGCAATTTATTTTTCAGGAAATGTGGTCCTGCTGCTTTGATAAAATAAAAATAGGCAAATACGGTCAGCAATCCCCCCACAAGAAAAGCCAGTGGTAATCCACCTTTCGAATCGGCAAACCATCCACCAAGTACGAGTCCTAATCCCACCCCGATATCCCAACTGGTCATGAATGTTGAACTGGCAGTTGCCCTGCGGTTGTTGGCTGCAAGATTCACAAAAAGTGTATTGTAAGCCGGGAAACACATGCCATAACCAAAACCGAGCAACACAGGACAAATATAAAACAGAACTACTGTAAGTTCGTGATTTACCATGTTTAATTTTTGGAAAGAAGCCAGCATCATAGTACCGGTCAAACTGATAATTAAACCTGCTTCAATCGCTTTATTGAGTTTGCCATTATCCACCATCTTTCCTGAAAACATTCTCGACACAATCATGCCTGCAGCCATCAAACTGAAAAATATTCCAAGTCCGGATTTGATGCCCAGTTCTTTGCCATAAATTGCCAGGTATGTCATGAACATGCCATAGGGTATTCCAATCAACAACAATGTGATACCTGCTTTAAATCCTTTAAAAAGGAAAAAACGGTCGAGACTAATTGGTTCCGGCTCTGTCTTCCTAACCTGATTTTTCGCCTTCACCATCATGGCAAAACAGAAGCCCAATAATCCTGAGCCAATGGCTAAATAAAAAATGGTATCATAGGAATAATGGTCATGCATCATTAAACTGGTCATCGGACCAAAAACCATTGCCAGTGTATTGGCAACACCAAAAAAGCCCAAACCTTCACCACGACGTGATGGTGGTAAAATATCAACCATGAAACTATTTCCTGCAGTTGTAATGTAACCAAAGGCAACTCCATGCAACATCCTGAATATCAAAAACAATAACATTGTATTAACCAAAGGATAACTTACAAACATCAGGATAAAGGCCAGATAAGCCAATAGATACTGTGGTTTTCTTCTGAATAAATCGAGTAAAAATCCGGAAAAAGGTCTTATTGCCAATGCAGCAAGTGTATGTGAAGCAAGCACCAAACCAACCAGTGATTTTGTGGCATTAAACTCCTCTATCAAAAACAAAGGCAATATAGGAATTAGCAAATAAAAAGCGAAGAATAACAGAAAATTACCAATACAGGCACTTATAAAACTTCCTGTCCACAATTTATTCTGCATGGTCAGGGAAGAAATTCATCAATTTTCTGCAAGATTTCACCGAATAATGATTTATTGGAGGCCAGGATGGTTTTACCAAAGATATAATCATCACCACCATGATAATCGCTGACTTTTCCACCGGCTTCCTGCACAATCAATGCTCCGGCTGCCACATCCCAGGCTTTCAAATCGTATTCCCAAAAGGCATCGAACCGTCCGCATGCCATATAAGCCAAATCAGCAGCTGCTGAACCCAATCTTCTCACACCTCTCGAATTTTGCATCGCCCATCCCAGAAAATTCATATAAGAATCGATCTGATCGAAATTGGAATAGGGAAAACCGGTCGCTAACAATGCATTATGCATATCATCATTATCTGTAACCTGAATTGATTTCCCGTTTAACCAGGCTCCTCCATCCTTCCAGGCATAAAAACATTCCTGCTGACCCACTTCATATATAACACCCAGCACAATTTCACGTTCTTCCATTAACGCGATGCTAACGCTGTAAATTGGAATACCCTGAATAAAATTGGTTGTACCATCCAGCGGATCGATAATCCAGTTGTACCGTTCACCAACTTTATCTGTAGTTCCTTCCTCGGCAATAAAACCCGATTCCGGCAATAAATTTTGTAAAACATTTACGATTCGTATTTCCGATTCTTTATCAACATAGCTTACCAAATCGTGCATTCCTTTGTTTTCAATCTTATCAAGTGTGAAACTTTTTCTTTC
>JBILFS010000199.1:0-4613 GCA_044351455.1 Paludibacter sp.
CAACCCGAATAATCCAACAGGTTATTTATACAACAGATCAGAAATGAATAAAATCAGGGATTTGGTAAAGAAATATGATCTTTATCTTTTCTCGGATGAAGTTTATCGCGAATTTTGTTATACCGGTGCTCCCTATATATCAGCTTTTCACCTGGATGGTATAGAAGAAAATATTGTTTTATTCGACTCTGTTTCAAAAAGATATAGCGAATGCGGTATTCGTGTGGGTGCTTTGGTAACCAAAAATAAGGAAGTAAAAAAGAATGTGATGAAGTTCTGTCAGGCACGTTTGAGTCCTCCTTTAATTGGTCAAATCATCGCAGAAGCATCCATTGATACACCTGAGGATTATATGCTTGAAATGTACAATGAATATGTGGAAAGACGTAAATGTCTGATTGATGGATTAAATCGCATCCCTGGTGTGTATTCACCTATTCCCATGGGAGCCTTTTATACTGTTGCCAGATTGCCGATTGATGATGCTGATAAATTCTGTGCATGGCTTTTATCCGATTTTGAATATGAAGGTCACACTGTGATGATGGCTCCTGCTTCAGGATTTTACACATCAGAAGGAATTGGTCAGGATGAAGTCAGAATTGCCTATGTACTTGAAAAAGAATTGCTGAAACATGCATTATTGGTTTTACAAAAAGCATTGGAAGTCTATCCCGGCAGAAAAATCAAATAATGAATCTTGAGTATTTCATAGCAAAACGCATCCATTTCAGGCAGGACAGGAAGAATGTTTCCCGTCCTGCTGTGCGTATAGCCATCCTTGGCATCGCAATAGGATTGGCGGTGATGTTGATTGCTGTGAATGTTGTAATGGGTTTTAAACAGGAAATCAGGAATAAAACCATTGGATTTGGTGGTCATGTACAGATTTCAAATTTCGACAGTAATAATTCCTATGAAATGATGCCTGTTACGATGAGTGACAGTCTGTCCAAAGTTTTAAGCAGTATTCCGGGAGTTAAGAAATTACAACCCTTTTGCACAAAACCTGGTATCATCAAAACCAAAGAACTATTTCAGGGCGTTGTATTGAAAGGTACTTCCAAAGACTTCGACTGGAATTTCTTTCAATCAAACTTACTGGAAGGTGATATATTGCATTATTATCCGGATAGTTTAACAAACGAAGCCATCATTTCAAAAGATATGGCCAATATGTTTAAGTTGAAATTGGGTGATCAGTTCTTCTCCTATTTTATTCAGGATAATATCCGTGCCCGCAAATTTACTATTACCGGCATTTACTCCACTAATTTTGCTGAATATGATAAACTCTTCATGCTCACCGACATCAGGCATATTCAGCAATTAAACAACTGGAACGACAATCAATTCAGTGGATTTGAAATATTGATTGACGATTTTGACAATCTGAATAATATCCGGGATGAGGTTTATTTTAAAACAGCAGGTGTTCAGCTTCCCGATAGCAGTGCCTATTATGTTCAGAGTATCAGGGAAATGAATCCACAGATTTTTGAATGGCTGGATTTACTGGATATTAATGTCTGGGTAATTTTATTCCTGATGCTTGCTGTTGCTGGTTTTAACATGATTTCCGGTCTGTTGATTCTTATTTTAGAGAGAACCAGCATGATAGGCATTCTGAAGTCGATGGGCGCTACAAACTGGTCTGTCAGAAAAATATTTTTATATCATTCTTTATTTTTAATTGGTAAAGGGATGATATGGGGAAATATCATCGGTTTAAGTATCTGTGCAATACAATATTACTTTAAAATAATTCCTCTGGATGCCGTAAACTATTATACAGATTCAGTACCTGTGTTATTTAACTGGAACATCATCGCTATTTTAAATGCCGGTACCTTAATAGCCTCTTTACTCATGATGATTGGGCCTTCATTTCTGATTACCAAAATACTTCCTGCCACAATTATTCGATACGAATAGTTAATATTTTTATATTCAGATGGTTTAAGCCTCTGAAATAAAAATTCTTCATCAAAAACAAAAACTTTTTTATCAAAAAGGGAATAGACCTTTGAATCTTCTTTTCGTACCTTTGCATCATCAAATTTATATCTTCTCATTAGAATATTAATATCAGAAAAAAACTATGGCAGTAGTCGTTATTTTACCCAAACAGGGACAATCAGTTGAAAGTTGTATCATCACCGAAATTAAAAAGAAAAAAGGTGATAGTGTTAACAAAGGAGACATTTTATTTTCCTACGAAACTGACAAAGCTTCCTTCGAAGAAGAATCACCTGCAGATGGTGTTGTGTTGGAATGCTTTTATCAGGATGGTGATGAAGTTCCTGTTTTGTTAAACATGATGGTTATCGGCCAACCCGGTGAAGATTATGCAGCATTATTAGGCGATTCAGCTCCGGTTGAAACTGCCCCGGAAAGCAAAGTTACTGAAACTGTAGCTGTTGCTGCAGAAGTTAGCAAGCCCGAAGTTGTTGCAGCGCCTGTTTCTAATGCTTCAGCAAGTCAATTTATTTCACCAAGAGCAAAAAATCTGGCTTCAAAAGAAGTTGTTGATACAGCATCAATAAGTGGTACAGGCCCACAGGGTCGAATCATCGAAAGAGATGTTCAGGCTGCATTGGAAAACCGTCCGAAATTAACGCCTCTGGCAAAGAAAATTGCTGCTGAAGAAGGATTACAACCACAGGGTGCAGGTTCAGGACTTGCAGGAACAGCCAAATCGACCGATTTACTTCCACCACCTGTAAACACTACTTATGGAGTGGATTATGAAGATAAGAAACTTTCGAATATGCGTAAGATTATCGCAAAATCCATGCATGCTTCACTTCAGAATTCAGCCCAACTTACACACCACCTGGGTGCTGATGCAAGAAATATCCAGGCTTTACGCAAAAAAGCAAAGAAGGCTTTCGAAGCCGGAACTTTGTCGGTAAATCTGACAATCAACGATTTTGTATGTTTTGCAGTTGTGAAAGCACTAAAAAAATACCCTAACGTAAACTCACATTTTATCGGTGATGCGATGCGTTTATTCAGCAAAGTACATCTTGGCTTAGCTGTTGATACAGAACGTGGTTTGATGGTACCTGCTGTACGTAATGCTGATGATTTATCAATTATTGGATTGTCAAATCAACTGAAAGAAGTGGCAAATCAATGTAAAAAAGGCGCCATTTCTCCCGAACTACTGGCAGCAGAAGCGGCTACTTTTACCGTTTCGAACTTAGGAAATTATGGCGTGGAGATCTTTACTCCTGTAATCAACCTTCCACAATCTGCTATTCTGGGCGTTAACACAATCATTCCTCGTCCGAAAGACCTGGGTGATGGCATTTATGGTTTTGTTCCATATTTAGGTTTGAGTTTAACATATGATCACCGCGCGCTGGATGGAGGAGAAGCAACACGCTTCCTGAAACAAATTGCGATAGAAATTGAAACACTCGAAATAGAATTTCTGTAAATCGTAAATTGTAAATCATTAAATTGTAAATAAATAAGATGTTTGATATAATTATTATCGGTGGCGGTCCGGCCGGTTACGTAGCAGCAGAGCGTGCTGGTCACAAAGGAATGCAGGTTTTACTTTTTGAAAAGAAAAGCATGGGTGGTGTTTGTTTGAACGAAGGTTGTATCCCTACAAAAACTTTGTTATACAGCGCTAAAACCTATGAAAATGCGCTTCATGGCGATAAATATGGTGTTTATGGTGAAAATATCCGTTTTGACTTCGGAAAAATCATGGCACGAAAAAATAAGGTTGTTCGCAAACTGGTTGCAGGTGTTGAATCTAAAATGAAAATGCACCATGTAACTGTAGTGAAAGGTTCAGCTACCATTCAGGGTCGTAGCAGCGAAGGTATTGAAGTAAGTTGTGAAGGTATTTCTTACAAGGCTAAGTATTTATTGATTTGCACCGGTTCAGAGGCTTTTGTTCCGCCAATTCCGGGTTTAAAGGAATCCGGTGATATCATCCTGACAAACAGAGAAATTCTGGACCTTGCAACACAACCTACATCATTGGTAATTATCGGTGGTGGCGTTATCGGAATGGAGTTTGCCAGTTTCTACAACAGCCTTGGAACAAAGGTAACTGTGGTTGAAATGCTTCCTGAAATTCTGGGAGGTTTGGATTTTGAAATTTCAGCAATGTTACGGGATATTTATTCCAAAAAAGGTATTGTATTCAATCTGAACGCTAAGGTTGTTCAAATTGATGGTAACAAAGTGATTTTCGAAAAAGACGGACAAACACAAACCATCGAAGGTGATAAAATTCTTGTGAGTGTTGGTCGTCGTGCTGTTACTCAGGGATTCGGACTTGAAAATCTGAATGTGGAAATGAACAGAGGCGGAATCAAGGTTGATGAGAAAATGCGCACCAATGTTCCCGGCGTTTATGCTGCTGGTGATGTTACCGGATTTTCTTTGTTGGCTCACACTGCCAGTCGCGAAGGTGAAGTGGTTATCAATAATCTACTCGGCAGAAATGACATCATGCGTTATAATGCCATCCCGGGTGTTGTTTATACCAATCCTGAAGTATCAGGAGTGGGCGAAACAGAAGAATCGGCCAAAGCGAAAGGAATTAAATTCAAAGTTGCAAAACTTCCAATGGCTTATGCAGGAAG
>JBILFS010000007.1:0-15624 GCA_044351455.1 Paludibacter sp.
TTTTGCTTCCGCGTTATCCTGTACAAATCCTTCGAGTTCCGGCCAACCGTATTTTTTCCAGCTTGCATAATAAAGTTTTACTTTGCCTCTATAACTGTATGCAGCAACCTGAGTTGCACGTCCGCGTTCTGCATTTACAACGGTAGCAGGTAAAACAATGACGGCTGAATCTAAATCCTCAAGTATCTGATCTTTAACTTCACTCAAAGGCTTTCTTGCTAATGTGTAAGCATCGGCGTTACCATCAAGTACATGTTCATAATAAGGAACATCTCCCCATAAAGTTATTAATCTGAAATATGCCAATGCCCGTAAGTAATAGTTTTCCCCTCTGATTCTCCTAAGATTTTGCAAATCAGCAGGTTTTGTTGTTTTATCAATCATTGGATTCAGATATGATAAGGTGTAATTTGCCCTGTTTATAATACGATAGCATAATTTCCATGTCATATCAAATCCTGAACCGGTACTACCACCAGCAGTAAATCTGCCTGCTGATGCACTCACACCAGTTTCATTTTTAATAGGTTCAGAGCTATTATTCAGATTACGGTATCGTCCGTAAGGACTAAATCCATCGTACATATAATCGGTACGGAATAATAACCTTGCAGCGTTGTAAACTCCATTTGTTGCCGTCATTGCATCATCGGTAGTTGTCCAGAATTGATCCGAAGAAATTTCGGTACGTGGCGACTGATTTAACAGATCTTCCGTACACCCAGTAGCAATTAATATTACTCCTAAGATGGCAGCTACTTTTATTTTATATTTATTTAGACTATTCATATTATTTTTTGTTTTACTTTCAATAATTAATTAGAAATCAATGTTAACACCAAAAGCGTAACTTTTAAGTAAAGGATAAAAATCAGCACCATCAGAATCTTTTTCAGGATCAATACCCTGCCAATTAGTAAACGTAACTAAATTGTCAGCCGAAAAATAGATTCTTAAATTACTTATGGTAAGCACTTTTAACAACTGTTTTGGCACACTATATCCAAGCTGTACATTTTTTAGTCTTATGTACGATCTGTCTTGTAAGTAGAAAGATGAACTTCCTCCATTTCTACCCCCATCATTACCTGCCGAAATAGTTAGTCTGGTCATTGTTGCATCACGGTTGTAATAATCCCAGGTATCGTTCCAATGGAAAGCTGAATAATTAAATCGATTGTCACGGGGACTGGTTGTTGTAAGATTATCATTCCAATAGTCATATCTACCGGCAGTTCCATTCATAAATGCTGATAAATCAACACCTTTCCATGCCACATTCAGGTTGAGAGAAGAGTTAAATGTTGGTCTTTGTTGCATTTTATCAGGAAAAGCCACTCTGTCTTCTCCGCCAATGCGACCATCGCCATTTATATCTTTTGTCAAAATATCTCCGGGTGCAGCATAATTTGACTGAAATGCATTGTTGTATATTTCGTTCCAACTTTGTGCTATACCGATATCCTGATACGAGTAAATATAATTATAAGGCATATTTAGATATACATCGCCCGGACTCAGGTACTCATTCCATTTTTCAAGATTATTGATATTGTAAGATAGATTTGCCTTTGCTCCAAAAACTATATTACCAAATTTTTTATTGAAGCTAATCGTAGTTTCGATACCTCTGTTTCTCAAATTACCAACATTTACGCGCGGTGGATAATATCCGAACAGAAAGCTTGAAAGATCAGATGGACGTATCATTCCAGTGGTGAGACGATCGTAATAATCTATTTCTGCAAATATTAAATTATTAAACAACCCAAATTCAAGACCCGCATTCATAACTTGTGTAGATTCCCATGAAAATTCAGGATCTATCATTTTAGAATAGCTAAACCCTTTAACAACAGCATTGTTAAAATTGTAATTTGTAGTTTCAAAAGTCTCTTTTTGTTCATATCTGCCAACGCCCGAATTATTACCTAATGCACCCCACGAAAAGCGAAGTTTTGCATAGTTTATTGTTGATTTAAGATTCTCAAAAAAGCGTTCTTCTGAAAACCTCCAACCGGTAGCTATCGAAGGAAAAAATCCATATTCATTGCCTTTCGAAAATTTGGAAGAACCATCATACCGAGCAGTAATTTCAAAAAGATACCGATCTAAAATGTCATAATTTATCCTGCCAATATAAGCTCTTAAACCTTCGGAACTGGATGACCCAGAACTGTTTTGAGTTGTTGGAAGTGACGAACTAATTTCAAGAATATTTGGATAAAGCCGATCCATTCTACTACCTGATAAATAACGTTCATCCCAATACTCTTCAGTATAAGCCAGCATGGCACCTAATCTGTGGTTTTTGAAAATCTCCTTTTTATAATCAACTCGAAACTGGAGATTCGTTTTGTAATCAATATCCATACGATTACTAATGCCGGCATTATCACTGGTCATGATTGTTACTATCTGACCTGTTTGTAAGTTGTAGGTTTTTGTAGGATCACTCCAGCTTCTGCTGAATTGATTATCATAAGATATACTATAATCAAAACGTGCAGTAAGTCCCTTTAATGGCTCCCATACACCATACAAATTTCCATTAAAACCTCTATTAATTTTCTCGTTATGATCAATCGAATAGTTCGCCAATAAATTAGAGGCCTGTGTATTTTCGCCATAAGCCATAGCGCCACCATATCTTCCTGTAACAGGGTCAATTGGTGTTACTCCCGGATTGGTATTTCGAATACCATCTCCTGCAATTCCATCGGCATCACCATATCTTGTTTCCGCCCATTTTGCATCGATTCTGGTGCCAACTTTTAAGTTTTTTCTTATTTCATATTCAAGATTAGATCTGAAATTGTATCTTTTATAGTTGTTATTAATTACTACACCTGTTTGATCGGTCAAACCGGCAGAAAGGAAAAAACTCATTTTTTCGGAACTACCTGAAGCTGATATATTGTGATTCTTAGAAGAACCATTTCTAAATATAACATCATACCAATCGGTATTTGGATATAGAATTGGATCAAGCATACCTTTTGCCATCCACTCTTCAATAGCGCCCCATCTATAAACAGTGGCTTTATTTCCTGCATTTGCACCTCTCATCTGAAGCAACATAGTGCGGGGGTAATTGGAGAGGTTTTCATAAAATTTTATAGGCTGGGTAGTCGTTGTCGAACCTGAATATTTAATTGTAGGTTTAGAATTTTTACCCGATTTTGTTGTAACTAAAATTACACCATTAGCAGCTCTGGACCCATAAACAGCTGAAGAAGCTGCATCTTTCAAAACGGAAACACTTTCAACATCATTAATATTTAAGCTATTAATATCCACATCCGGCATTCCATCGACTACTACCAATGGTTTAGCATTATTGACAGTTCCAAGTCCTCTGATAAGCATTTCGGTGCTGCTGTTACCGGGCATCCCTGATCCTTGACGAACAGAAAGTCCCGGAACCATCCCGGATAAAGCCGTAGCCAAATTATTATCAACAGACCTGCTTGTTAATTTTTCATCAATTTTTACGTTACTAACCGAACCGGTTAGGTTCACTTTCTTTTGTTCCCCATATCCCACAACAACTACTTCGTCAAGTGTTTTTGTGTCTGTTTTAAGGGTTAAATTAATAGTACTCCTGTTTCCAACAAGAACACTCTCGGTTTGGTATCCCAAATAGGAAAATACAAGAATAGCCTTTTCATTTTGTACGACAATCTTGTAAAATCCATCTAAATTTGTAATTAATCCTGTATTAGTGCCTTTTATTATTATTGAAACCCCTGGTAGAGGTTCTCCTTCTTCACCAGTAATTGTACCTGAAACTGTTTTTTGTGCAATTACAAAAGAAGAAACTGATAAAAAGAAGCATAATAGTGTTAAGTTTAATCGTGTTTTTCTCATTGTATATAATAATTAGTTATTTGTTGATGCAAAAATACCGTGTATTTTAAAAAGTTATTTCATTAATATTACTGATTTGATATACTATTTTGATATGTAGTTTTTTTCATTCGAAAGGCTAATATCTAAAATAAAAAAAATGATTAAAAGCGACTCTTAATCATTTCTTTATTCTATAAATATAGACATATTATCACGATACTGCATTTATATCTTTTCGGTACTGACCCGGTGCAACTGTATATATTTCTTTAAACTGATTATTAAAATGTGATAAATTATTAAATCCGGATTGATAGCATATATCAGAAATAGATAAATCAGATTCCTGAAGCAGTTTACATGCATAACCAATTCGAACCTCTTTTATGTATTCAAAAAGTGTTTTTCCGGTTGCATTTTCAAAAAACCGACAAAAAGCACTCGTTGACATATTGCATAATGATGAAACCTCTTCGAGATAAATTTTTTTTGTGAAATTTATCAGTATAAAGGCATATACTTTCTTTAATTTTTCATTGCTTGTATCGCTAATAGTATCTAAATAGCCGGCTTTAGCTAAAATTTTGCGCTCTGTTGTACGTATCAGAATTTCGAATATTTCCAACAAGTAAATTAGTCGCCTGAGTGAATTTGCTTTAAGCATTTTGTGAAGAATGTAAGCAATATCAAAGGTTTCTTCACCAAAAAACTGAATTCCCAAACTAGACTCTTTAATTAAATCATACATTGGCTGCAATTCAGGAGATTTCATAATTTGCTGTCCAAAAAAGCCTTCATGAAAATGTATGGTAATACATTCAGGTGATAAGCCCTGTGAAACTCCTTTAACTTCCCAACAATGTGGTAAATCAGGGCCAATAATTACCAAATCCCCTCTATAGAAACTCTCAATATTGTCACCAATAATTCGTGAACCCCAGCCATTAACAATATAATTTATTTCAAAATTTTTATGAGAATGAATATTATAGGTTTCCGGCGTGAGCGCTGTTTTTTTAAGTGAAAAAGATGTACTGTCAGGTACAATTATTTGAGCATGTAGATGTTTCATTTTACTATCAATATCAGAAAAAGGTTTTAAAAAATGTAAACTTAATATATTTCTGTCAACAAAACAAATTGACTTACTATTTAAATTTATTTATTAATTATCTGCAATAATCGATTAATTATCAATTTATTAAATTAACACTTAAGACTTGACAGCAACTAATTACAATCAATTCGCCTAAAGAACTGAAATCATAGTTGTTTCTTGATTGGTCAGTTCTCACTTCCATCAATAATCCAGGCCAGATTAAAGCTATAAACGAGTTTTCCGTCGGATAAATAAATCATCCCATCAGGACTTTGCGTAACTGACATATAGCCAATACCAATGCCTTTTACTTTTGAAATTTTATTTTTCTTTTGCCATGGAGCAACTTCAATTTCTTTTATTTCTGAACCTTTAATATCACTCACCACACGTCTGTATTCAGTTGGCCATGTTTTACCTTCATCAAATGACAAGGCTACAAAAAGTCCTTCAATATTATTAATTTTGCCTGCTGCATCTTTTGCCTTAAATCCTGAATTTGAGAAACCTACAAATAAAATTGGCATTCTGCCCGGAAATCTGGTCAGTTCTTTAGAATATGCCAAACGTAACAAACACAACCGTTGTTCTCCTTTTATCGATGGAAAAACGGAAGGTTCACGAGTCCATGTTTTTCCACCATCCACCGAAATACTTTGTGGTACTTTTCCACCATAATAAGCTCCATTATCGCGCGCTAAAGCTAACAAATCACTTTTTTTATCGCCATTCAAATCAGCCACTTCCACAACTGCAGAATGCAACCCCGCAATTCGTTGAATGTCAGCGGTTTTACTGGAATGACCTCGTCGACTCCATGATTTACCTCCATCGGTGCTCACCACCAAGCTTCCTGTATTTGATATATCATCGCCTTCATCATCTACAACAAATACCAAATCGCCATTTGAGGCTTCAAACATGTTTCCCTGCATAGAACAACCGTCGTTTAAAGCATGGTCAAGTTCAAGAACCATACGTACCGGAGACCAGGAAGCTCCATTATCAGAACTGCTTCTGTAGCCAAGAGCTAATTTATCCCATCTGCCTGAAATTCCAATACTTGCCATCTGGTGCAATACTCCATTTTTATCTGTAATAATATTCGAACCATGCATATTTCGGTCAGCTGCTTTTAGGAAATCTGAAGGATATGTCCATTGAAAAGTGCCATCTTTTTTTCGTTTTGCTCTTGAAGCAACAAGTGTTAAATCTGTTCCTGTTTCGCTTTCGCCACTAAACCAGGAAGCTAAAATATCTCCATTTGCACACCAGGCTACAGTGGCAGAGTGGTTGTGGGTATAAAGTGGACCAGTTAGCAATGGCTCATTTTTTTGAGGGTCGAAACCGAATTGTCTCAACTGTGCATCAGATCCATAATGAGAACCATCATCCAATTTTGGAACCAAATCAAATAATGAAACCATAGAAAAAACTGGCTTTTCGGTATCCTGCCCCCATTTATATTTCTGTTGAGATACCTTAACTGCCCAGTTTCTTTTTGGTTGTTTACTATAGTTTGAGGTTAGTTTTTGGTTTTTCGGTATTTGTACTACCCTGAATCCTAAAAAGTAATGCCGGTCATTAATTGCTGAACTCATCCGATTAGCAGAACGGGCAAATTGAACATGATTGTTATGACTGCCACCTCTTGACACTTTGAAATCACCTGTTATTGGCCCAACGGGATCTTTTGTTTCTTTTTTATTGTAAAAGCCGTACCAATCCATTACCCACTCTTCCACACCACCATGCAAATCGTAAACTCCAAATATATTTGGTCCCGATTGTCCCACCGTTAAATCGACCATTTTAATTTGTGTTTTACTTGGGTAAACATCGTCAATTCCGATACAATCATCAGTTTTCCAGGTTACCCAACTGCGACACCCATTAGACCAGGTAAACGGATAGGGCCATTGATAATTCATTTTTTCGATTTGATCCTTAGTAAATGGATTGTTTTCATAAATATCAACTTCATTACCATCATTGAATGCAGTTCGTTTACCGGCACGGGCAACATACTCCCATTCTGCTTCTGTTGGTAGGCGATAATCGAAATTAAGGTCATTCTTACTCAACCAATTTGCAAATCCCATTGCTTCTTCCCAGCTTACATTTACTACTGCGTCATTGTCCTTTTTCGATATTTCCATAAAATTCCCTCTCAGCTGCTTATGATTTGGATCAAATTGTTCGTATTGAATATTGGTTATTTCATATTTTGAAATTGCAAAATCTTTACTAATTCTTACTTTCCTTACAGGAAATTCATCTTGAATAAAAATACTTCGCCAACCTTTAGATTTATCCGCAACTATATAGGAGGGATCCAAATCTGCTCCCATAATAAAACTCCCTTTTGGAATATTGACAAATTCAATTGTCTTACCTTGTCCAAAACAAAATGATATATTTGTGATAAAAACCACACTAATTAGCGCAAAAACACTCCACTTTTTCTTTGTCATTGTCATATTAATGAATTTAATTATTTGCTTTCAACTATAACATTATCAAGATAATAGCTTGCCTCTTTTTTTAATGGCAAATCTGTTTCCGGATCTATTGGATTTATGGATATTCCCCTGCTTTTTCCTGTTCTGAAAGTTATCCTGTCCAGTGATTTAATTTTTCTACTATTAAACGTGAAATTATGACTTGCTTCTTTTCCATTTATACTAATATTAAATGTATTTGCTATGACATCAATTTTCAATTCAAATTCAATCCATTTATTCATAGTATATTCACCTATGTTCACAATACCATGCCAATCAGAAATTTGCAATTTTCCTTCTGGTGTTAGCATTAATTTTACGGGTGCTAATTGCTCCGTATTTCCAATTTCAATTTCAAACCGACCATGATTATTTTGCTTAGCTAACACGCTGAAACTAATATTTAATAAGCCACTGCTTTCTTTAAATACTTTGAAGGCTTTGGCATAATCATAAGGATCTTTATCTTTAAAAACCAGACATTTACTGCCATTTCTATGAGTTGGGAGAATCTCAATGGGTGCCCACAGAGGACTGTAAATATTCCAACCCTGCAATTCAATAATTGAGTTTATTTCATCAAAAGTTTGGTTAACATTTAATTTCTCTTCTGATAATAGTGGAACAGGTATCCGGCTAATCCAAATATCTTCTTTACTCATCGAATAGACCACCCAGATATCATCTCCCGGAATTTGAGCTCCGCCTTCGTAAATTCCGATTTGGTAATTACATGGACCAATTTCTTTCGATCCACCCTCATATCTGAGAGTTACCTCATCATTTACATGCATTGCCCCATCATAAGTAATCCCATCGTCGCTGGTTGCCCACAACATAGGATATCTTCCCCAACTCCCTTCTCCGATGGGTCGCCAACTCGCAGCAAACTTCCCATCTTCTGTGCGTTGACCCCACACCTTTGCGTAACCATCACTAAAGGTCTTTAAATCAATAACATTTGTCCATGACGAACCTTCATCGTACGACAAGGCAGATTTACTGTCTTTCCAAAGGGCTACTATAGCACTATCATTTCTGTGATAATAACTAATGGCTTTAGCAAATTTTCGATTTCCATTCTTAATTTGGTTTACTAAGGTTTCAGGAAAATTGAAATCTTCGGGACGAATTTGTTCCCACCAATGTAAAGTGATTAATTTATCGCTTCGCAATGATTCGCAATCAGCGATAAAACCTTGGTCAGGAGACGAAAGATAGTAGGGAAAAGGGAATTCATCTTGTTTATACAAACTATTATTTTGGGCCACAAAATAGATATTCCCATAACTTCCATCCTCTTTTATCTCTCTTAAAACAACACCAAAGTACTTTTTTGAAGTATCCTCGCTGCCTTTTTGTGCTAACATTTCTGATTGTGGAAAATAAGCAGTAGACGCGTATAATCTTCCACCTGGTGCAATATAAAATCCCATTCGATGATTACAGAAAGTGGGTTCATTCTTGTACATCACGTGTGGAAAAATAATTTCGGGTTTGGACCAGTTTGCCCCATTATTAGACTTCATTAGCAAAATTTCTGTCAAACCACGCTCCTCATGTACAGGGCAGGCATTGCATAGTACGTAGAAGTTATTTTTCCAATACGTCAACATTGGATGATGATGAAAAGTGTAGCCTAACCCATCACCCAAATCCTTATTATTTCTTACTGACCGGAGCACCTGATAACTTTGCGCTCCAACTACAGGAGGAAGCTTTCCATCAGGACGCGAAAAGTCAACATTTAATTTCCCAATAAAACGAACTGGTTCTTCAGCTGTACCGGGTTGTCCAACTATGATATTATTGATAAATGTACATAAAAATGCCAACAATACAATTTTATTGATTTGTTTGAAATGCCTGCGGATGTTCATCTTGATTATTATTATATTTTGAGGTGAAAGTTCTGAATTTATATGGAATATCACTGGCTTCTGTTTTTTTAATGTTTTTCAACATTATCCATAATAAATTCCGGCCATTTATAACTTCCGGGTTTAATTGTGAAACAATGTTTGCAATTATCATCTTTAAGTGTTATAACACCATCATCAATAAATTCAGAAATCTTCAATCCTTTGACATTTAGTTCTTTGCAAATAGAAAATGCAGTTTCACCGCCTTCTATGTAAAAATGATATCTACCCGGTAAAAGATTGTATATTCTTCCAATTAAAGTACTTAATATTGCCGTAATCTTTTGAGATGAACCCAGCGTATCAATTTTTTTATCTGGCGCTGCAATTACTAATTTTGTCTCGTTTACAAGCGATTTGAAAATTTGTTTTTCCCATTTATCCAAATACTCATTCTTTGAAAGTGCATTTTCGGGTAATTGAAAAACCTTAAATCCTTTTTTTCGTAGTGAATCTAAAGTACTGACTCTGTTGCTTGAATAGCTTCCCAATATAATTAGTTGTTTTTGAGAACTGTACAACACAGAATGTCTTCCTAAGTGTATGGATAACATGACTTTAAAAAAATCTACTCCGCCCGCTAAAAGTACATTATCATTTTTTATTCGATTATAAGTGATAATTATATCTTGCATCGATATAATATCAGGGATATAAATGCTGCCAGCCACAATTCTTTCATTCCTCCATTTGTGCACAATTACATTCACGCCATCTTCTAAAAGTTGCTGAACATCACTTACTTTTCTGGGATATTCAGGGTCAGAACAAAGATTAGTTTCGTGTAGCAAAGTATTGTCAATATAGTATTTTCCATCCTGAATGACTCTATTTTTGGAGGGATTTGAAGGAATTAAAACTGCCGATTCAAATTTTGTCTTTGAGAATAGGGCATTGATTTCCGATAAAATTCTACCTCTAAGAACAGAATCAATTTTTTTAAAAAAGAGCGCATAATCATCAATATTTATGTGGTCAATAATTTGAGCAATTTTTCTAGATGCATCAATACAAGAATAGCTTCGGGTATTCGAATCAACTATCACCATGTCTTCTGTTACTGACTTCAAATCATTAATATCAAAAATAATACGAGCTGTCAAACCTACTGAATATGCTATTCCTGCAATTCTGGCCGCACTTGTTAAATCGTCAGCTATTACAAATATATCGGGCATCGGTTGTTGTATTTAATAAGTTTATTGTTAACATCCATTATCTCAAGTCGAGTCAATTCATGTAAATTAATTTTCAATCAGCAGTATGGTGTTGGGCAAAACCTGAATAATGCAAAAATAATAGCATTATTCAGGTAATATTACAAGTTTATTACTGTTTAATTATAGTATATTGCTCTAATTATATTTCAATTTGTCCTGATTTTGCATGCTAAAGTAATGTGATTGCTCATTTATTGGGCAATAGATGGCTTTTAATTTCTTCGTTTATACATATACAATACAGGCTTAATTGAGTTGTTTATTTCACTTACTGTAACGTATCCTGTTCCATCTCTAAGCCAGGCAATTGCCTCACCTTGAGGTTCTTCAATATAGGGCAATATAGTTGCCTTTCGCGACAAAGCACCAATGATTGTTTCTCCATCAGCCCGTTTCCAATAAAATACGTTCGTTAAATTTTTTATCAAAATTTCTGTTCCATTTGCAGAAATATCTCCTCCATTAGTCATCCTAAATGGTAGGGTTACGGATGCTTTTTTAACTAAAAAAGTTTCGGTAGTCGACTGTGGGTAAGCAAAAGTATAAATATATACAGAGGTCTCACGTTTGGTTACTACATATAAATCCCTGGTGAGTGGGTCAATCATTAGAATTTCAGCATCACGATTACCATCGTAGTACTGATAGGTAATAACGTCAATAGTATTGCGTTCAAGGGTAGCGTATTGTGCTAAAAATTGAGTATTGATTATTGGTTCTTTGAATCGATAAATATATTTGAGTATATTTCCTGAATTGTTATCGCCTATATCGCCAATGTATATATATGTTTCACTGTCAAATGGTCCGGGGCCAATTGCAATATCTTCCCAATCCCGACATTTAATTCTATCGAGATAAACAGTCGCCACCAATTTTCCAGTGGAGTTTATAAGGAAAATCCGGGCATCACCGCTATCATTGTGCACCCAAAAACAACCCGGATTTTTGATACTTGCAACAATACCGGAAATTTCTTTTAAATTTGAATCTTCCACAGTACCCAATGCAATTCTTTTGCTGTCAGAAAAATCTGGTGGAATAACAATTAACACTATTCTTTTTGTAAGATTATTTGCCTCATCTTTCAGTGTGATAATGGCTGTGTCTCTTGTAGTTTTATTTACATATAATGTGCCTGTAGAATAAAAAGATGTATTTATTCGACAGACATTACTCTTATCAATTTGCCATGAGTATTCAGGTTGTTTTACAGCCCCATTAGTTACCGGCTTTAGGACTATACTATCTTTACTATACAGTTTTTTTCCTTCCAAATCATAGGCAAAACTATAATCGGTACGTGAAGCAAAGCAACGAATAGTATCCAATCCATAAAGAAGTGAATCATTTGTATTTAAATACACACCATTTTCAACTACTGGAAATCTGAAATTGTAACTTTTATCTATTTTGGGAAAATCATAAATTGTATTGGTATTGGTATTTGAGTACCCTGTAAATCGCAACAAATCAACTTCTGATACTGATAAATCATTTTGAATATTTTTTATTTTTGATTGTACGATGGATGCATTATTGGTTTCAGTTTTGATTACTCCTACATATTCTAAACACGGACTACTTGTTGATGTATTTGAACAAATTACTTGTGCATTGTATGTTTTATATTTGTCGGCAACTCTTAATATATAAACACCTGCATTATTCGGTTTAAAAGAAATAATATGCGACCCCGAGCCTATGTTTTGGTTCAATTGAGTAATGAGTTTACCCGATAAGTCGAAAACAGTCACATTAATAGGACTTTCGTAGGATGTATGAAAGTTAATTTTTAATTGCTCCGAAAATGGATTTGGGTAAACATTAAATTGATTATAGAAATCAACACTTTCAATGAAATTTGGCGCATTCAAATGCAATACAATACTAAAAGCATCCTTCAGAACTTTATAACTGGCATTGTTTAAGTTGTCAATCCGAACACTATCAAGTGCTTTGTCAGAGCTAAAAGATAAAGTTATTGACTGCTGAGCATTTAATTCGATTAAAAAAACAAAACACGACATTATCAATAAGAAAAAGCATTTCTTTAACATTACATTGAATTTATATTATAGTAACTATCGTAAATAATAATCACTTACAAAGTAAATACAAATAACATAAGAAGTTTTTTTCTTTTCTTACCGTTCTTTTATAGTTTATTGCTTATTTATTAAAATATATAATTTATTTTACCTTCGGCATTTGCGAGTTAAAATCGCCCGGCACATCCAATCGAAACCCCTCATTAAAGGTATATTCATTCGGTCTTCCGGTAGCAGGTTGCCGTTTGTTTTTATAGATTCCACTCGATTCACCCATGCAAAACACATCGATAAGCGCATTCCATTTACCATTCAGCAATTGAGTGTTATTCCGCGAATAAGGATTTGTCAGCATGGTTTGTGCGGAAACGGTAATACTTAAAAATAAGCACAATAGCAGCGTTGCAGCAGTCAATCTTGTTTTCATTTTGAAATGAACTGATTAATAATAAGGTTAATACTTAGATAATTTTCGATTGTAAAAATACAACCTTATAAACTATAATAAGTTGAACAATATTTCAAAAAGGCTTACTATATGACAACATCAGAAACTGCTTTGAATTTTCTGAAAAACTGAGCCCTGCTCATGTTGATCTCATTTGTTAAATCTATAATTAGTTGTAAGCCAGTAAAAATATAAATAAAATCTATTTAATCCAATAATTAATCATACATAATCCATATCTTTAAATACGGGTTATATATGTATTATATACGTTTTATATATGAGTTAAATATGAAATTATAGTGAATATGCAATGAATATGGTGTGCTTAATTTATTTCAGCACCGGCATTTGCGCCCCCATTTTCTTTTTCCAGCTTTCCAGTTCTTTGATCAGTTTTGCGGCAATAACCGGCTCTGCGTCAATCAGGTTTTTGCTTTCTGAAATATCGGTTTTCAGGTTGAAAAGTTCGTACGAATTTGTTTCGATGGTATGAATCAGCTTCCAGTCGCCATTGCGCACAGCGCTGTAGGGTGTAGCTCCTTCGGTGTGGTAATGCGGATAATGCCAATAGAGCGATTTGCGTTTCAGCTTACCGTTTTCCGAGATTAAAAGCGACTTAATATCCTCACCATCAATGCCTTTCAGCACTTTTTTATCCACCTTTAATTTTGCGAGATCTATCAGCGTCGGCATATAATCGATACTCATTACGGGTGTGTTGTTGGTGCGGCCTGAAGATACATGCTGAGCCGGTTTTATGATAAGCGGCACCCGCACTCCACCTTCGTAACGCTCACCTTTACCATGTCGGAGTGGTGCATTGTTGGTTACTTTTTGTTTGGTATTGCTTATTAATCCACCATTATCCGACGTAAAAATAATGATGGTATTTTCGTATAAACCAAGACTTTTTAGTTGCGCAACCACTTTCCCCACTGCATCGTCCACATGTTCAACCATAGCAGCATAAGTTGGATTTTTTTGCAGTTTTGTGGAGTCAACCAGCGCTTTGTATTTGTCAATTTTATCCTGCTTTGCCTGAAGTGGTGTATGTACATTGTAAAACCAAAGATTCAGAAAAAACGGTTTGGATTGTGATTGTTGGATGTAACTACAAGCTTCGTTTGCCAATCGCTCATCGAGATATTCGCCCGCAGGGCCATCTTTTAATCGGGGATTTCCATAAGGTACAAAATAACCATTTAGTCCCTTTTTTTTATCTAAAGTTGGAGCACCTGTTCTCCAGCCGCCAATATTGATGTCGAAACCCTGATGTTCGGGCCAGTACTTTTCATCTTCACCCAGATGCCATTTACCGATATGTGCTGTTGCATAGCCGTTTGCTTTAAAAACTTCGGCAAGCGTCGTTTCACTGTGTGGTAAATACATGGTCCAATCGGGCACTTGCAGTTTGGCTTTTGGCATTTTGTGGCCTTCAATCCAATCGGTGAGATGGAGTTTGGCGGGATATTTACCTGTCATAAGCGCTGCACGTGTAGGCGACGATACCGTACAAGCTGAATAAGCATTGGTAAAACGCACACCATCTTTGGCTAAAGCGTCAATCTGAGGTGTACGATGAAAATCGCTGCCATACACGCCAAGGTCTTTCCAACCCATATCGTCGACAACAATTAACACCACATTGGGTTTTTGTTGTTGCTGCGCAACAATTGCCGGATTGCAAATACAAAACAAAGATATTGAGCTTATTGGAAGAAGGGGATTTATCATATACTATTTAATTTGTTGTGCTGTTGATTTTCTTTCTTTGTGAAACTCTGGGAGTTAATTTAGTGCAACTTTGTGTAATAGCTATAACACAAAAGGCACAAAGTAAACACAAAAAACACAAAATTATTCGTTTTTCCGGATTTTTTAAAATTTTCTAACTTTCAAATCTTCAAATTTCTCCAATTTATTCTACCGTAATCTTTACTTCCTGCGGCATTAATTTTCCGCCCGATACATTCAACACCACTTCGCCTGCTTGGTCTCCTGATTCAATTATCGCCACCATTTTGCCATTAAAAGCATTCATGTAATTGGACCCGAATGAGGTTTGGTCTATGGCATTTCCGTTGCAAACAGCTTTTAGTTTTCCAGCTCCGCTTACTTCAAAGAAAAGTAAATTTGCAGCTCTCGGACATAAATTTCCATCTTTGTCCACCACTTCCACGGTTACAAACGAGAGGTCTTTGCCCCCCGATTTAATACTGGTGCAGTCGGCAGTAAGGCGAACAGAATGTGTTTTGCCGGCAGTTTTAATAATCTGTTCGGCTACAGCTTTGTTACTTTCGTCGTAAGCCACTACTTTTATTTCGCCGGGCTGATATACCACATCTTTCCACATCAAGCGGTATCGGGTGTATTTGTTAGCTTTATCCTTTTGCTTTACGCCCATGCTTTTACCGTTTACAAAAAGTTCGGCTTTGGGATAATTGGTGTAGCAATACACAGGCACTACCTGTCCCAAACGATCTGACCAGTTCCAGTGCGGGAGTAAGTGCAACATTGGTGTAGCA
>JBILFS010000201.1:0-4602 GCA_044351455.1 Paludibacter sp.
AATATAAAGTCTCGCGTACAGGGCTCAGGTTTGGTAGTGAAAACGATAATCAGGGATGCTGATGGTAATATTGTAGCACAAAATGAGGGTGCTGAAAGATTTTCTGACATCATTGAACAAAATATTGCGGTACAAAATCCTCAGCGATGGAGTCCTGAAACGCCTGTTTTGTATACTGCTGAAATGAGTCTTTATCAAAAAAATATTCTTAAAGATAAAGAAACTATCCGATTTGGAATCAGAGAAATTAAATATAGTGCTGCCAAAGGTTTCGAATTGAATGGTAAAACGATTAAATTCAAAGGAGTTTGCTTGCATCATGATTTGGGCCCCATTGGTATTGCCATTAACCGGGCTGCATTGAAACGTCAGTTAACTATCCTGAAGGACCTGGGCTGTAATGCTGTTCGTTCATCGCACAATATGCCTTCGATAGAACAACTGGAACTTTGCGACGAAATGGGATTTCTGTTTTTAGCTGAAAGTTTTGATGAATGGAAAAAACCGAAAGTAAAGAACGGTTATAATCTTTATTTTGATGAATGGGCAGAAAAGGATGTGGTGGATTTGGTTCATGCAACCAGAAATCATCCTTGTATTGTGATGTGGAGTGCAGGAAATGAGGTTCCTGATCAATGGGGAAGTGAGGGTGTGAAACGCTTGAAATGGTTGCAGGATATTTTTCACAGGGAAGACCCGACCCGTCCGGTAACCGTGGGAATGGATCAGGTGAAATCGGTGATGGAAAGTGGTTTCGGTGCAATTCTGGATATTCCGGGACTGAATTACCGCGTAAATCTTTATGAGGAAGCGTATAAGAGATTTCCGCAGGGATTTTTGTTGGGTTCAGAAACTGCATCGACAGTAAGCTCCAGAGGTGTATACAAATTTCCGGTTGTATCCGGTTCGGATAAAATTTATCCCGACAGACAATCATCTTCATATGATCTGGAGTATTGCAACTGGTCCAATATCCCCGAAACTGATTTTGTGATGCAGGATGATAAGGACTGGGTGATTGGTGAGTTTGTATGGACAGGATTTGATTATCTTGGTGAACCAACTCCTTATGATAATTACTGGCCTTCAAGGAGTTCGTATTTTGGAATTTTAGATTTGGCAGGATTGCCCAAAGACCGGTATTATCTTTACAGAAGTCGCTGGAATACCACTGATGAGACTTTGCACATCTTGCCGCACTGGAACTGGAAAGGTCGTGAAGGTCAGATTACTCCCGTTTTTGTTTATACCAACTACAATAGTGCGGAATTATTTATCAATGGGAAAAGTCAGGGTATTCAAAAGAAATCCAAAGAAACGCCATTGAAAAGATACAGACTGATGTGGAATGAGGTGAAGTATGAACCTGGTGTTGTTAAAGTTGTAGCATACGACGATCAGGGTAGGGCAGTCGCTGAAAAAACGATGGTAACAGCTGGAAAGCCGCATCATATCAAACTTGAAGCCGACAGAAAAACAATACAGGCTGACGGGGAAGATTTGTGTTTTGTTACAGCTTCAATTGTGGATAAGGACGGCAATGTTTGTCCGGATGCTGCTCATTCGCTGAATTTTCAGGTGAATGGACAGGGAACATACAGAGCTGCCTGTAACGGAGATGCCACTTCACTGGAACAATTTCACTTGCCGCAAATGAAGGCTTTCAGCGGGAAAGTGGTTGTGCTGGTTCAGGCATCAAAAAATCCCGGGATTGCAACATTAACTGTACGCTGTAAAAGTTTAAAAACGGGAAAAATAAACATTGCGATAGAATAAAAAAAAGTCCGGTCAGTTTTATCTGACCGGACTTTTAAAATTTTACAACGAAATTATCTTCTGTTTCTCCAGGGTTTTCCTGCACCTCCTTTGTCGGATGCTGCGCCTGAGCTTCTTCTTCTTTCAGATGTTGCCTCAGTGCTGACTGGTCGGCCTGAACCTCCGGGTCTTGGAGAACTTCCTGATCTTGAACTGCTTCCTGATCTTTCTGAACGATCATAGCCACCACCGCCACCAGCGGATCTGTTTCTGTCGTAACCACCTGATGAACCCTGTGAAGGTCTTCTGTCGGTACGTCTTCTTTCCCGGCTGTAGTCAGAACCACCACCGGAACTTTTATCAGCATATCCTTTACTTTCACGTGCTACTCCAAGTTCAATGTCTTTTTGGTCAGCGAAAGCATTTACAACCTTATCCATCTGATCAACAAAAAGGTCGAAGAATGTAAATTTACTGGTAACTTCAATATCACCTACACTTACGGTTTTATCTCCAACAATATCATTGATAATACCTAATAAACGTTTAGGATTGATGCCTTCGCGAACACCAAGATTCACTTTCATGCGAACTTTCTCGCCACGTCTGCCACGTTTTCCGGAATTATCGCCTCTGTCATCAGCATCATAATCTCTTTCCTGTCTTCTTTCTTTTTCATGATAATTCAAATCGTCGGCATCTTTATAATACTCCAGAAAACGGTTGAATTCCAATGATACAAAGCGTTTCAGTATTTCAGTTTTATCAACATTTTCCAGCTGTTTCATGATTTGATTCATGTATGGCTCAATCTGCTCTTCGTTAACTTCAACATTCTGCATTTTTTCAATCAGGAAGAATAGTTGTTTGCGACAAACTTCCAGTCCATTAGGAATCTGCTGAAGTTCGAAGCTTTTCTTCAACATGCGCTCAACATCCTTGATTTTATGTTTTTCCTTTGAATGAATGATGGAAACCGAAACACCTTTTTTGTGTGCACGGCCGGTACGACCACTTCTGTGCGTATAACTTTCCACATCATCCGGTAAATTATAATTGATAACATGAGTAAGATCGCTCACATCCAGTCCACGGGCAGCCACATCAGTAGCAACAAGTAACTGAATATTTCTGATACGGAATTTCTGCATTACAGTATC
Organism: Paludibacter sp.; assembly: GCA_044351455.1. Taxonomy (GTDB): domain Bacteria; phylum Bacteroidota; class Bacteroidia; order Bacteroidales; family Paludibacteraceae; genus Paludibacter. Next base: position 2,916 of record JBILFS010000201.1, read on the forward strand.
CCTTTGAGCCTGAGATAAATCACCGTGCAAAGCATCGGCATTATATCCATCGTGCATCAAATGATCAGCCACATCTTTGGTTTCCTGACGGGTTCTGCAAAATACAATACCGTAAATATCAGGATTCAAATCGACAATTCTCTTTAATACGAGGTAACGGTGTTTTGCCTGAGCAACATAATATATATGTGAAACATTATCAGATCCCGAATTTCTTGTTCCCACCTGAATTTCTTCAAATTCATTCATGTATTGTTTGGCAATACGGGCAATTTCTGCAGGCATTGTTGCCGAGAAAAGCATGGTTCTGCGGGTTGAAGGCGTGTTCGACAAAATTGTTTCAATATCTTCTTTGAAACCCATATTCAACATTTCATCTGCTTCATCAAGCACTAAATAATCGATGTTTTCAAGTTTGATTTTTTTGCGATCGATTAAGTCAATGAGTCTGCCCGGAGTTGCAACAATGATTTGAGGTGGTTGATCCAGTTGTTTCAACTGCTTTACGATATCCTCACCACCATAAACTGCAACAATTTTAACCGGAAGATTTTTCGAAAAGTTTTTCAAATCCTTAGAGATCTGAATGCAAAGTTCACGGGTTGGAGCCAGTACCAATGCCTGTACCTGTTTTCTGTACGGATCAATCATATTCAACACCGGAAGTCCGAATGCTGCTGTTTTTCCGGTACCTGTTTGAGCCAAAGCCACTAAATCTTTGGTGTTTTCGAGCATGAAAGGAATAGCCTTTTCCTGCACGGGCATAGGGAACTCGAATCCGAGTTCTTCTATGGCTGAAAGAATTTCTTCCTTCAGGTTTAATTCTTTAAATGTCATAAATTGTTTTTAGTACACGTCCCGGGCATTCATCCGGTGATTAATTCAATGTTCATTGAAACGTGTACCCTCAGAGATGCGCAACTGCCGGTTAATGCAGTGATATTCGGATTTTTACCCTTAACGCGAATTGTTATTATTTTCGGTGCAAAGATAGTTAAAATTTATGATTTATGCTAATTGTTGCAAAACAACAAAAATGTTTGTACTTTTTCGGTAATTAAATGTGGATTTTTTATAATTTTGCAGAACTTTTTTCAAAAAAAACGCATAAAATAAAACGAATTATGAGAAAATTGTTTTACCACTTTAAATTGTTTTCTGTAGCGATAGTCCTGTTTCTTGGAAGTTGTAAAAGTACTCTGCTGGTTGAAAAACCAAAAGAAACCTATCTGCCTGCTACAATTAAGCCAGCCGTTTCGGAATTGCCCCTTCAGATAGAAATTGATGTGAAAAAACTGGAAACAGTTATCAATCAGAAAATGAATGGCTTATTGTTCCAGGGAGAAAAGATTAATGGTCAGGACTTGAATGTTAAAGTATGGAAAGCGCAGAATTTCAGTTTCAATATTAAAAATAATGTCATCGAATACAGAGTTCCGTTGAAAATATGGTCGAGATTTGCATGGACTGTTGAGAAATTCGGAATTCAGGTGGGCGACCGTTACGAAGCCAATGGAAGTATTGCCATGAACTTCACAACTGCCATCGATATTGACAAAAACTGGAAACTGATAGCCAAAACCACATCCAACGGATTTCAATGGATTGAAACACCCCGAATCAATGTGTTGGGAGCTAATGTGCCCGTTACCCCGATTGCGAATTATGCTTTGAAGGAAAGTCAGAA
>JBILFS010000202.1:0-4598 GCA_044351455.1 Paludibacter sp.
TTCAATTCTCCAGCCCTGATCTTCGGTAAGATGCCAGTGGAGGGTGTTCAGTTTATAACTACTCATCAAATCAATGTATTGTTTGATGAATGAAACAGGAAAAAAATGTCTGCCCACATCCAGCGATATGCCCCGATAGTCGAATCTAGGATAATCTTCGATGGTCAGGAAAGGTAATTTAATTTCTTTCAGATTATTATTGAAATTGATGAGTTGAAGTAAAGATTGCATTCCATAGAAAATTCCCGCTTCGGTTTTTGCCGTTATAATGATCCCTTTTTCATTAACTTTCAACAGGTAACCCTCCGGATGCATATCAAAATCAGCTTTCAATTCCAGCATCAGTGTATTTTTTCCCTTTTTCGATGGCTTACTTACTGTTTTAATTTCATCAAAGAGTTTCAATAAATTCACGGGAGGCTTTTCAAATCCCCTTGTTTTCACTTCATAAGAAGAAAAAAACAACTCTCCTGAACCAACTTTCATTTTCAAAGGTTCCGGGATGATGGGTGTAATGGCCTGAAGCATAAGACTATGCAAAAATATCATGCCTGAAATGAATAATGACTTTTTCATTTTTCTGCGTTTTATATGGTTATTTGAACTAAATCGGACAAAAATATGTTTATACTTGCAAAACTAATTAAAAATTAATCATTATGGTAAAAAATATGGGTAATACCGACAGAATTATCAGAATTCTGATTGCTGTAGCAATTATAGTATTGTTCTTAACAGATGTTATTTCAGGCACACCGGGTATTGTATTAATTGTTTTAGCCGGAATATTCCTGCTGACGAGTTTTATCAGCTTTTGTCCACTGTATTTACCTTTTGGAATCAAAACCTGTAAAAAGAAGTAATGGAAAAAATTAGAGTTGAGACTTTAGTAAATGCAGATTTGAAGAAGGTTTGGGAATATTTTACAACACCTGAACATGTGATGAACTGGAATTTTGCGAGCAGCGACTGGCATTGCCCGGCTGCATCAAACAACCTGGTTACCGGAGGAAGTTTCAGTTATACAATGGCTGCCAAAGATGGATCTTTCAGTTTCGATTTTGCAGGTGTTTATGATGAGGTGATTGAAAAAGAGCAGTTTACCTACAGCATGGCCGATGGTCGTCAGGTTCAGGTTATTTTCGAAGAACAGGATGGGGGAGTGCTTGTAATCGAAATATTTGATCCTGAAAGTGAAAATCCGGTTGAAATGCAGCAGGCCGGATGGCAAATGATACTTGATAATTTCAGAAAATACACAGAATCACATTTATCATAAGCAAAATGAATCAATCAGAATTCAAAAACGTAGATGAATATATTTTAATGTTTCCCGAAAATGTAAAGCAATTATTGTTTGAAATCCGGTATGTAATCAGGCAAAATGTGCCAGAAGCAGTGGAAGGAATTGCCTATAAAATGCCCGGATATAAATATTTGGGCAAACCGCTCGTGTATTTTGCCGGATATCAGCATCATGTGGGATTGTATGCCACACCTACTGCACAGGCTGCATTTCAAAAAGAACTGAATGCATACAAACAGGGGAAGGGTTCCATACAGTTTCCCCTGGATAAGCCATTGCCGACAGATTTAATTATCAGTATTGTGAAATACAAGGCAAAAGAGCTCGAAGACAATTTAAAACTTAAAAATAATCAGGGTTTGCTGAAATATACCGCAAAAAGAGATGAAACACAGTTACTTCGATAAATCGAAATGGAACGCGGATAACGCGGATCCATTGAAATGAAACGCAGATATTACGATTAATTGAATTTGATTTCACTCCGGGTACAGTTTTTTAAGCAGTTGCAATTGAAGAACGAATCTGCATAATGATCTGTCTGAATCCGCTATATCCGCGTCATCCGCGTTCCATTATTCTTTCCTGAGTTTAGTACTACATCTTTATTATGTAATTTTCATAAAATTGCTGAATAAATTTTCAAAAACTATGAATTTTTTTCATTTACTTTGCACGTTTTTTAATACAAAGAATAATGAAATCAGGATTGCTTGTTGTTTTTTTTCTATGGATGTCTTCTCTCACTTTTGCGCAACAAAATCCACTTTACAGTGGTGGTATGCTGGTCTATCAGCCTGGTTACTTTAGCGGGACGATGAAACACGGTGAAATAAACACCATGAGTAACAGTGTGGGTGGTATATTAAGGTTTTATCCTGTTGGAAATCTGACGGTTGGTATTTATGGGGGAAAGATGCATACAGCTTATAAAACTGAAGGTTCTGAAGATTCATATTTTGATTTTGGTTATGGTGGACCTTTTGTAGGTTATTCCCGCTTGCATAATAAATTCAGATTCACTGCTTCTTTTTTTGGAGGTGTTGGTAAAATAAAAAACCTGCATATTATTTCTCAAACGGGCACTGTGTTGCATTCATCTGAATTATTGAAAACCCGTGCTTTGGTTTTCTCACCCATAGTCAGTTTTGATTATGCCATCTCTAAAAGAATTTTTATTACTGCTCAAACATTGTGTTTGACAAGTTTTTTTGAGCAGTCTCAGCATTTTTATAATCCAACGCTGCAGGTAGGTATTTTATTCAGCAGGTAAAACCATTTAATTTAAGGAACAATAACAACTAAACATCATGTTATACAGAATTAGTTTGCTGGCTATAGTGTTGGTAATCGCAGCTTCAGGATATGCTGATAAAAAGCGCGTTGAAGCAATAAAAATTGATAAGCCTCTGACTATTGACGCCGTTTTGGATGAATCAGTTTACAGGGAAGCACAGCCAGCGAAGGACTTTACTCAATTGCAGCCCTATAACGGACAGCCATCCTTTCAGAAATCTGAAGTATTTTATTTCTTCGACCAACATGCCATTTATGTAGGAGCCATGTTGTATGATGAAAAACCGGATAGTATTTTCAACTATTTAACACAGCGGGATAATATTGGAATGTCGGATTATTTCGGTGTTTATCTCGATCCATACAATCAGGGTTTGGTGTCTTTTGGATTTTTTATCAACCCTGCAGGCGTACAAACAGATATCAAGGCGTCGAAAAGTGATGGCGACAGAGAAGATGAGAATTGGAATGCGGTTTGGGAGAGTAAAACCCGCATCACGGACAAAGGCTGGATTGTCGAGATGAAGATTCCTTATTCGGCATTGAGATTTTCAGAAAACTCAGGTGAAATCTGGGGCTTAAATATGTTCAGAAATATCAGAAGATACAATTCCAATAATTCCTGGAGTTTTGTCGACAGAAAAGTATCCGGTTTTATTCATCAGCAGGGAGAACTTGTTGGCATTAAGGGAATTAAACCTCCGGTTCGGTTGTCTTTCAGTCCGTATCTCGCTACTTATTTTGAACCTCAGAACACACAGTCGAAAGTGTTGTACAAAGGTGGTTTGGATATGAAATATGGAATTTCCGATGCCTTTACACTTGATATGATGTTGATTCCCGATTTCGGACAGATTCAGTCGGATGATCAGGAATTGAATTTAAGTCCGTATGAAATCTATTACAACGAAAAAAGACAATTTTTTACTGAAGGTACAGAATTGTTTCAGCGTGGTGGTGTTTTTTATTCCAGAAGGATTGGCAGCAGACCAAAATTTGCTGATAATATCCAAAAAGGAGACGAAGAGCAAGTTGCCTATAGTCCTTCCGAAACACAATTAATCAATGCTACAAAAGTTTCGGGAAGAACTAATAAAGGACTTGGAATCGGAGTGCTGAATGCGATGTCGCTCGAATCAACTGCCAGACTAAAAGATAACCTGACAGGAATAGAACGGGAAGTTCAGGTACAACCATTCACAAACTATAATGTAATGGTGGTGGACCAGTCGCTGAATAACAATTCTTTTGTAAGCTTGATAAATACCAATGTGAGCATGGCTGATAATCCTTTTTATGCCAATGTTACAGCTACTCAGTTTGAGTTCCGGGACAAAACAAAGACTTATGCATTGAAAGGAACAGGTGCATTTAGTTCGAGGGGTTCTCAGAAAATTGATAACGGATTTCACGCCAATGTATCCCTGGAAAAAAACAAAGGAAAGTTCTTCTGGGGAATTGAACAAACCATTTTATCAGATAAATATAATCCGAACGACCTGGGTTATATCCAGCACAACAATCATTTAACAACCGAAGGCTGGTTGTTTTACCAGATGATTGAGCCGAAAGGTGTTTTCAGAGAGTGGAATGCAGACATTTGGTTTAATTATAACAGGATGTACGCACCTGCAGTGTTTTTTGGAAATCAGGCAGGATTTGATTATAATGCCAGATTTAAAAACAATTGGTTTCTGGCTTTGGAAGGGAATGTCTTTGGTCGAAAATATGATTATTTTGAACCAAGAGTTGCTGGTCGATTTTACAATACTCCTTTGATGCTCGAAACAGAGATTAATTTATCTACGGATGGAAGAAAAACCCTTAGTTTTGATTTTAATTATGAATTCCAGTATCAACCTGAAACAGGAATGAATTATAATCAATATGCAACAGGAATGGATTGGAGGATTGGACAAAGGCTGAATATCGAATATCTGATTGGTTATCAGTCACGCGGGAATGAATATGGATTTTCATTGCTGGATGATGATAA
>JBILFS010000203.1:0-4579 GCA_044351455.1 Paludibacter sp.
CTGCATAGATCAGAGTGGCTTTTAAGCCGAATAATCCCAGAAACATGGCCACTGCAACTTCATTTACCAAAGGTGATGTGATTAAAAATGAGAAGGTTACGCCCAAAGGTATACCCCCCTTTACAAAACCAATAAACAAAGGTATGGATGAACAGGAGCAAAAAGGTGTTATTGCTCCGAAAAATGAAGCAAAAAAATATTGTAAACCATACATCTTCCTGGTTGTAAGAAAATTTCGTAAGCGATCAATCGGAAAATAAGCATTTACAACTCCCATCAATGAGCTAATCAGAAACAACAAAATAAGAATTTTGATGGTATCATAGAAAAAGAAATTGATAGATACTCCCAAATGTGAGTCAGGATTTAATCCCAATAAATTATAGGTAAAAAAATCTACAATTTGCTGAAGAAAATAATACAAAATGATAAGAGCAGGCAAAACTGTAAACACAGCGATTAATAAGCTGTTTTTTTTGCTTTTTTCCATGAAACACTGATTTTATTTTCGCAATATGACGAACTTATTGATTCAAAAAAACTACAATTATAATTTTACTTCTTGTGTCAAAAACTAATTCAAAATATAAAAGATTACGATGTAATAAATTCCTACTCCTATAAATATCACCGACACAACTCGTCTGAACCAAAGTTCAAATGTCTTGATTTGATTGTAAAGTTTTCCAACATTACCCACAGCATAAGCCAGCAACCATGCAAAAACAATTACCGGTAATCCGGTTGCAATTGCAAAAAGTATCGGTAGATATAGTCCGCTTGCACTTGCCACAGTGATGGGTATCAGCATTACAAAATACAACACGCCACTGTATGGACAAAATGCCAACGCAAATAACATCCCCAACAATAAGGTACTCCAATAACTGCCTTTGCTCTTCTCCCCTATTTTTTCCGTAATACCTGATAATCCGGGGAATTTCAGTTTGATGACATCAAGCATGAAAAGTCCGATTAAAATCATGACAGGACCTAATAACTTCTCACCCCAACCCTGAAATATCATGGAGATATTCATTTTACTTGCGCCAAAGAAAATTAACAATGCGAGACCGGTATAACTGATAATCCTACCCAGTGTATAAATTAATCCACTGATAAATACCCGCTTACTATCTTTCAGGTCGCGACTGATAAATCCGATTGCCGAGATATTGGTAGCCAATGGACATGGACTTATTGCAGTCATTAATCCCAAAACAATTGCTGTGATAAATGAGTATTCAGTATTTTCTAATATTCTTTGCAGGAATTCCATGATTTAATTTGAGAATATGTTAATTTGAAAATTTGAAAATGAATAAATGTCAGGATTTTGAAGAACTGATTATTTTGGAAAGAATTTTTTGAATTTCAATAACTTTTTCAATCAGATTTTGATTTGATGGATATGTACTGGAATGTTTGCAAATAAGTAACCAATATTCAGTCTCATCGGCTTCTTTTGCAGATATTTTCATTTTATGAATGAAATCAGCTTTGCTTTCAGCATTCTGTGCTTCCCTAATATTTGCTCCGATGGAAGTTCCTGATTTTAGTAATTGCTGACCAATAACAAATTTTTTATTTTCGTATAACAAATCACAAAATTCAACAATATCAATAGCAAACTGAAAAGATTTTTCAACAATCAGATTACTCTTATCATTTCTCATACCTTCCCTCCATTTTCAAATTTTCAAATTAACTCATTATCAAATTAAAGCATGGAATCCAATACCTTCTTAATCTCAGCTTTCAGCTTTTCAGGACTGTTTTTGGCATACATAAATGCCTTATCAGTTAGATTTACCTGTTTTCCTTTTGTCATTAAAATTAGTGAAGACCCATCAGCTTTACATTTCTTAGCTAATGCTTCATTTCCTTTTTCGTCCAGATTTATTGATTTGAAAATGATCTGACCTTTATTGAATTGTTCAGGATACATTGCTGCAATTGCATCTTTGGTAACCTGCTCCACTGCATTACAGGTAATGCAACGACGGGTATAATGAAAATAATATACTTCAATTTTTTTGCTGACTGAAGTTTTCGCTTTTTTGTCCTGAGCTTCCAATGAAAACCCACTCAACAGCAACGAGAGCATTAAACTGAAAATTATAATTCGTTTCATACTATATGTTTTTAATTATTAATACTTTAACAAAATCTGTTTAATTTCATCAGCAGAAGGCACCCTGCCTTTGATCTCCACTTTTCCATTAACAACAATTGCGGGTGTCGATAAAACATTGAATTTCATAATTTCCATGATATCTTCAACTTTCGAAATTTCTGCAACAATTCCATTTTGTTCAACAACTTCACGGGTAACTTTTTCTAGTGTTTTACACTTTGCACATCCTGTACCTAAAATTTGAATGTTCATATATGTTGGTTTTTAAAATTAATGACTGAATTATTTGCAACAAGCTACTTTTTCTTTTTTCATTTCAAAAAATACGCTGAAGTATTCCTGAGCTTTCTCCCAGTTTTCTTTGTTGATACAATACTTTACTTTGGGTGTTTCAATTTCGCCCTGAATGAGTCCGGCTTCCTTTAATTCCTTTAAATGTTGCGATACTGTTGCCTTAGCAATGGGTAATTCATTATGAATCTCTCCAAAATAACAACAATCCAATGATGACAAATACTGAAGAATTGTTATTCTTGCCGGATGACCCATGGCCTTTGCAAATCGTGCAAGCTGCTCATTGTCAATTGTGTAATCCTTACCTTTATTAAAATCCATTCGATTATATTATTTGATGTTCGTATTTCGCAAAAGTACGAACAATTTCATTATAAACAAAATATTTTTCGAATTAACTTAATTACAACATTCCTTTAGTGCTTGGTAATTCATATTGATATACATCCCGTTTCACAGCCATTTTGATGGATTTGGCCAGGGCTTTGAATATGCCTTCAATCTTGTGATGTTCATTATCACCTTCTGCTTTGATATTCAGATTCATTCGGGATGCATCGCTCAGTGATTTAAAAAAATGCAGCAGCATCTCGGTAGGCATATCACCGACATATTCCCGCTTGAATTCGGCATCCCAAACGAGCCAGGGACGACCACCAAAATCGAGTGCCACAGCACACAGGCAATCATCCATTGGCAAAGTAAAACCATATCTTTCTATACCTCTTTTATTGCCAATAGCCTTTGACAATGCCTCACCAAGCGCTAATGCAGTATCTTCCATGGTATGATGTTCATCGACTTCCAAATCTCCTTTCACAAGAATAGTTAAGTCGCAACCGGCATGTCTGCCTATTTGTTCCAGCATATGATCAAAGAATTTCAGACCTGTACTGATATCAGCTTTTCCTGTCCCATCCAGATTGATATTTACGTAAATATCGGTTTCTTTGGTCTTACGCTGTACCGTTACAATTCTTTCACCTGCAAAAATGAACGCTGCGATTCTGTCCCAGGATGTGGTTTGCAGCGCGCAATATTCAGTCAAATTATTTTCTTCCAGGATCTTATCATCATTACTGATAAAAATAGCTTTACAACCCAGATTTTTTGCTAAAACCACATCCGTTAATCTGTCACCAATGACAAATGAACCCGGTAAATCATATTCCTCTGAGAAATAAAAACTAAGCATGCCAATACCAGGTTTGCGTGTATCTAAACCATCTTCAGGAAAGGATTTATCTATAAAAATTTTATCAAATGAAATTCCTTCATTCTGAAGTATTTGTAGCATTTTATTTTGAACAGCATCAAAATTCTCCTGTGGATAAACAGGGGTGCCCAAACCATCCTGATTCGTAACCATAGCCCATTCAAAATCACATTTATGTTTTATGAAATACATGTTACGGATTACTCCGGGCAGAAATTCCATTTGAGATAAATTGTCAACCTGAAAAGTTACAGGAGGTTCTTCGATAATGGTGCCATCACGGTCGACGAAAAGTACTTTTTTCTTTATCAATTGATTTTCAGAGCTCATTCGATTATAATTTTGCTGATAATATGCTTACAAAATTACATATTTTAAATGAATTAGGAAAAAACGAATTAATTTGTTTTTTTACACCCGGTATTTAATATTTATGTTGTACTTTTGCAACAGTTTTAAGGTATTGGTATTATTTCTTTTATTATTCTCATTTTCAAATACATATCAAGATGGAATTAGATTGGTTGTATAAACTTTTCACTCAGGAAAGTATTGCGCACACCATTTTACTGTATGCTTTTGTGATTGCAGTTGGTGTCATGTTAGGGAAAATTAAATTTTTCGGAGTATCGCTTGGGGTTACTTTTGTTCTTTTTGTCGGAATTCTTGCCGGTCATTTTGGCTTCGAGGCCAATCATGAACTGATGCATTTCATGCGCGAATTCGGACTTATCTTATTTATTTATTCCATTGGATTACAGGTAGGACCCGGTTTCTTTTCATCCTTTAAAAAAGGCGGAATGCAGCAGAATTTGTTAGCTGCTTCAGTGGTAATCCTGGGTGCCGGTGTTGTTATTGCCTTGTATTATATTTTTTCCGGAAGAATTCCAATGCCCATGCTGGTGGGTGTTATGTCGGGCGCTGTAACAAAT
>JBILFS010000204.1:0-4571 GCA_044351455.1 Paludibacter sp.
GCCCAAAATTACGCTTAACACCCTAAAAATTAAGCAGTAATGAAATCACTGAATCAATTAACCGACGATGTTCTGGTTAAAATTTATGAGGAAGGAAATAATGCGGCGTTCGAGGTTCTTTTATCACGGTATCAATCCAGGGTTTATGCTTACATTTACCAGATTGTCAGAGACAGAGACCTAACTGAAGATATCTTCCAGGATACCTTCTTCAAGGCTATTACAACTATTCAGCAGGGACGGTACTTCGAAAGTGGTCGTTTCCTGAGTTGGATTAACCGCATTGCACACAACCTCATCATCGATTTTTACCGGAAGGAAAAGAACGAGAACACAGTGTCTGCAGATGTATACGACTATGAAATCTTTAACACTACAAAACTTTCTGATTTGAGTATTGAAGATATCAAGTCGAATGAGCAGGTACTACAGGATGTGGTGAAAATGGTGGAGTTTTTACCCGATGTTCAACAGGAAGTTGTAAGAATGCGTTTCTTTGAGGATTTAAGTTTCAAGGAAATTGCAGATAAAACCGGAGTTAGTATTAATACAGCACTTGGCAGAATGCGTTATGCATTGCTCAACATGAGAAAAATGGCACAGGAGAAAGATGTTTATCTGGAAATAAAATAATTTTTTTACATTCCATATAATTTTTTTGCAATACTTGCGTTTATTAATCAAATAAGAAAAAATTAATAAGTGCCTATGCAGAAAATTTCTACTCCTTTAAACAAAACTGATTATAAAAACGACGAAAAAATTGCTGATAACAGCGGAGAAATGCAACCATCAGAAAAATCAATTCGTAAAATTTTACAGTTTGCAGCCAATTACAGGGTTCAAAAAACGGAAAATAATCAGTATATCGAGATGTTCCTCAGTTAAAAAAAGAAAACTTCCTTCAACGGAAGTTTTTTTTTGCTATTTTTGTGCTGAAAAAATTTACTGATGACAAGAATTATATCTCCCTCAATTTTATCTGCTGATTTTGCTCAGCTTGGAAAAGACTGTGAAATGATAAACCGCAGTCAGGCCGACTGGATACACATCGACGTGATGGATGGTGTTTTTGTGCCGAATATTTCTTTCGGTTTTCCCGTGATGGCTGCTGTTAAAAAACATTGTACCAAATTGTTGGATGTGCACATCATGATTGTAAATCCTGAAAAGTATGTGAAGCGATTTGCAGAAGCGGGTGCCGAAATGCTTACTTTTCATTATGAGGCTACTGAAAATCCGGCAGAAGTGATCCGAATGATCCGGGAAACGGGTATCAAAGTAGGTATTACCATTAATCCTGATGTGCCTGTGGCTGCTTTGAAACCCTATATCAGCAGTGTGGACATGGTGCTGTTGATGACAGTTTTTGCGGGTTATGGCGGACAGAAATTTATTGAAGATAGTTACAACAGAGTTGCTGAACTGAAGCAACTTATCAATGAATTGAATCCTGCTTGTTTGATTCAGGTTGATGGGGGTGTTACGGTAGAAAATGCAGCTAAATTATATGAACACGGAGTGGATGTGCTTGTTGCCGGTAGTACTGTTTTCAATGCACCCGACCCTGAAGCAACAATTGTTCAGTTGCTGAACGCCTGAAAATTGTAAAAATTTAAGGTGTTTGCATCATAAAAATAATTTCAAATATCTGTTTTAGTTTACATTCTTAACGAAAAATTTATGAATTTCCTGCAACGGACGCCGTTTCTCAGGTTGTTGCTGGCATTGATAACCGGGATTATTGTATCTGATTATCTGCAACTTCCTCTCATTCTGGCCGGTTTACTTACCATCATTTCCATTTTGTTGTTATGGTTCCTGTATGTAATGATCAGAGGTAAAACTGTTTATTCATCAAGATGGCTTTTTGGCTTTTTTGCCATGTTTGCGCTCTTCTGGATAGGTTTCTTTCTTCATACAGATGTCCGGAACAGGTTGGTTGTCACACAAATCACCTCACAAATTCCTTTGAAAGTCAGGGTAACAAACACTCCCGAATTGAAGGAGAAATCTGTCTCCTGTCAGGTTCAGATTCAACAGGTACCGGATAGTTTAATTAGCTTGCTGAAAAATAAGGCAATCGCCTTAAGCATTCACAAAGATTCTGCATCGGCCAACCTAAAACCCGGAGATGTGTTGATTGTGTTTGTTCGTCCTGATATTCCCGCTGCTGCCATGAATCCTCAGGGTTTTGATTACAGGAAATTTCTTCAACGGAAGGCAATTCATTATACTGCCTATGCCGGAAAAGGTCATTGGAAATTGCTTGAAAACAAGCCCTTAAAATCAATCCGGATAACCGGAGAGTACTATCGGGATAAGTTATTAAACATTTTCTCAAAGGAAATCAGTCAGGGTGATGAGTATGCTGTTTTGTCTGCGCTTATCCTTGGTTATCAGGAAGATATCAGTAAAGAAATGCGGGAGAATTTCAGTTATTCAGGAACCTTGCATATTTTGGCCGTAAGCGGACTTCATGTGGCCATTATTTATATGTTGCTGCAGTCGGTGCTCGATTTTGTGCTTCGAAACAGGAAATGGAAATTGCTCAAATTCCTGATTGTCCTTGCGTTTTTATGGTTTTATGCGCTTATTACCGGACTTTCGCCTTCTGTGGTTCGATCTGCCGTGATGTTTTCATTCATTGCATTCGGAAATTTGCTGGAGCGGAAATCGCTCATATACAACACCATTGCTGCTTCAGCATTTTTTATTCTGATTTACAATACGAACTATATCTATGATTTGGGATTTCAGTTGAGTTATGGGGCTGTGCTCAGTATCATTTATTTTCAACCGCTTATTCGTGACTGGTTTACACCCCGGAATAAGGCTGTCAAATGGCTTTGGGATCTTACATCGGTTTCATTAGCCGCACAGATGGGTACATTGCCACTGATTTTATATTATTTCAATCAGTTTCCGAATTATTTTCTGCTCGGAAATCTGGTTGCGGTTCCCTTATCCACCTTTATCATCTATATTTCGGTAGCCTGGCTTTTGTTGTCATTTATTCAACCTGTAGCATTTGTTTTGGCGTGGGTGAACGAATTGCTGTTGAAGATATTAAATGAATCGGTACAGATTATCCACGATTTACCGGTGGCGGTAACCAATTTTCATATTAACTTCTTTCAGTTTTGTTTAATGCTGATGATTGTTATCCTTTCAGTTTTGTGGATTGAAAACCGGAAGTACTTGTCATTGCTGCTGATATTTATCCTGATTTTTGTCTTTGTGGTTGTAGATTTAAACGCTGATTATCAATCTTTTCATCAAAAGGAAATGATTGTTTATGCCGACAGAAAGCAATCGCATGTGGAATTTATCAGCGGTAAAAATCATCAGTTGTTTACCACAGATAAAGAAAGTGCCAAATTTTCCGGAGATAATTATCGTAAAAAAATCAGGTTGAAAAACATGGCTGTTGTTGAAGATACTATAAGCAGATTTTTAGTATTTGAAGGTCAGAAAATCCTGCTTTTGAAAGATGATTTGTTAAAAAAGAGAAAGTCCGATAATCCGTTTCAGGTTGATGTGTTGATTTTAGACCGAAAGGTAAAATACCATCCCCGAAAATTATTTTCCTGTGTTCAACCACGTTTATGTATCGTTGGTCAGTCGGTTTCGGCATGGTACAGCAATCAGACTGTAGCATGGTGTATAAAGAATAAGATAAAATTTCATGTTGTTGCAGAAAAAGGTGCATACCGCCATCGTTTTTAGTTAATAATCAAATGCTGTTTTCTCGTAAAAAATTGCTAATTTTGTTGCCGTTTAATAAACAAATTGTCATGATTTCAAAAATTATCGCTGAAGATTATATTGTTCAGGTTGCTGATTATCTTGCTGATGCCAGAAAAATAGTTATTGTAAGTCATGTTGCCCCCGACGGCGATGCGATGGGTTCATCTTTAGGTCTCTGGCACTACCTGATGACATTGGAAAAAGAGCCTGTTGTAATTGTTCCGACAGCCTTTGCAGGTTTCCTTTCCTGGATGCCGGGTTCGGAATGTGTGATGGTTTATGAAGACTTGAAAGAAGCAGCCGATAAACTGATTGAAGAGGCTGATTTAATTTTCGCACTGGATTTCAATGTGCCTTCCCGGTTAGCCAACCTCTCGGAAGCGGTGATGAATGCGAAAGCACCTAAAATTTTAGTGGATCATCATTTAAATCCGGGTGATTTTGCAAAAGTTGTCATATCTTATCCTGAGATTTCTTCCACAAGCGAACTGGTCTTCAGATTGATTTGCCGGATGGGCGATTTCAGCAAAATTAATCTTGCCTGTGCAGAATGTATTTATACCGGGATGATGACCGATACAGGAGGTTTTACCTACAATTCGAATAAACAGGAAATTTATACCATTGTTTCGGAATTAATTAAACTGGGTGTGGATAAGGATGAAATTTACAGAAAAGTTTTCAATACTTTTTCCGAACACAGGTTAAGATTGATGGGTTATTGCCTGCATGAAAAAATGATGATTTATCCGGAATACAAAACAGCCCTGATAACTCTTTCTCTTGCTGAAATGCAGAAATTTAATTTTCAGAATGGTGAT
>JBILFS010000205.1:0-4569 GCA_044351455.1 Paludibacter sp.
TTCTATCGCAAGGGAAAAAGAACTGGGCACGATGGAGATATTACTTGTTTCCCCTGTCAAACCTGCGCATATCATCATTGCAAAAACGATTCCCTATTTTGTGCTTTCGTTGATCAATCTGACCACTATCCTCATAATTTCAGTTTTCATTCTTGGAGTCCCTATTGCAGGAAGTCTGTTCTGGTTATTGGTGTTATCATTGGTCTATATTTTTGTAAATCTGTCATTAGGATTGGTAATCTCATCGGTAGTTGATAGTCAACAAACAGCACTGTTGATTTCCGGGATGGTACTCATGATGCCGGTAATCATGTTATCGGGAATGATGTTTCCGGTTGAAAATATGCCGGTATTCTTTCAGTGGATATCACAAATCCTTCCTGCGAAATGGTACATCATCGGGGTAAAGAAAATCATGATCAAAGGACTGGGATTTTCGGCCATCCTCCCGCAATTAAGCGTACTATTGGGAATGGGAGTGATTTTGGTAGCAGTGAGCATAAAAAAATTCAAATATCGTCTGGAATAGTAATAGTTATTGATTATTAATGCATTAAAGTCAAAATCCATGAGATTGAAATACCTGCTTGAGAAAGAGTTCCTACAGATAAAAAGAAATAAGTTTCTGCCGAGGGTAATCTTTGTATTGCCATTTGTGGCCCTGGCCCTATTCCCCATGGTTGCCAATTTTGAAGTAAAAAACCTCAACCTGGCCATTATTGATAATGATCACAGTGCTTTGTCGCGCCGACTGACTGAAAAAATTACATCCTCAGGCTATTTTCATCTGACGGAAGTATCACAAAACTATAAAGACGCGCTTTACAGCATCGAACAGGATCATGCAGATATCATCCTCGAGATACCGGCACAATTTGAGAAAAATCTGATGAAAATGCAACCTGCATCAGTTTTAATTTCTGCCAATACAGTTAATGGTATGAAGGGTGGTCTGAGCACATCCTATTTATCAGGCATCCTACAGGATTTTTCAACGGATATCCGAATGGAAGAAATGCCCCCTCTCTCTCAATTGAAATCATCTTCAGTGGCGATCATCCCCAAATACGATTTCAACCCATATCTGGAATATAAATATACCATGGTTCCGGCGATTATGATGATGCTATTGGCCATGTTAACCGGTTTTCTTCCGGCATTGAATATTGTAGGTGAAAAAGAAAAAGGCACCATTGAACAAATGAATGTAACGCCTGTGAGCAAATTTGAAATGATTCTTTCCAAGCTTATTCCCTACTGGATTATCGGTTTTATCGTGCTAACCATTTGCTTCTTTGTAGCCTGGCTGTTTTATTCCATGATATCAGTGGGTGGCTATTTGCAAATTTATCTGTTTTCGGCAGTTTTTGTGTTAGCATTTACCGGACTCGGACTTGCCATTTCCAATTATGCCAACACCATTCAACAGGCTATGTTTATCATGTTCTTCTTTGTGATTACCTTTATTTTTCTGAGTGGACTTTACACACCTGTCAGCAGCATGCCCGACTGGATTCAATCTATAAGTAAATTTAGTCCATTGAGATACATGGTGGAAGTTTTACGATTTATCTTTCTGAAAGGAAGCAATTTCATTGATTTGAAAGGACATTTTGCAGCACTTTGTGGTTTTGCAGTGTTTTTCAACGGATGGGCGGTATTGAGTTACCGGAAGAGTAATTAATCCTCAAATAATTTGTTAATTCCATCTAAAATCGTTTAATTTGCATATACATCAACTTCACACATTGATTCTTATGCAAATCAGAAAAGCACTCATCACGGTGGCCGGTCCCGATCAAAGAAACCTGGCATTACAAACCCTTGTGGATAAAGACGGTAACCGCAAAACGGTACTCGAAATTCTAATCAGCGAAGCACGGCAGGCAGGTATTGAAGAAATTGGTATCGTGGTGCAACCCGGCGATGAGGAAGCTTATAAAATGATTGTAAACGATGATGATCAGATTAAATTTATTCCTCAGGATAAACCGAGAGGCTATGGATATGCCATCTATTGCGGTGCTTCCTTTGTGAAAAATGATTATTTTCTGCATCTGGTTGGCGACCATTTATATGTCAACCGTTCGTCAATTCCCGTTGCAAAACATCTTATCGATACGGCAATTTCATACAAATGTTCAGTTTCAGGCGTTACTTCCACCCGTGAAAACCTGATTCCTAATTATGGTACCATTGGCGGACAACGTATTCATGGGGTGAATGACTTGTTTCAGATTGATAAAGTAATTGAAAAACCCACTCCTACCCTGGCCGAACAAAAACTGATTATTCCGGGCCTGAGAACTGGTCATTATCTCTGTTTCATGGGGATGCATGTTTTGTCGCCTACCATCATGGAATTATTGAAAACACAGGTTGAAAATCCTGATATAAAACGAATTGGTTTGAGTGAATCTCTGAATGAACTGGCACGTCGGGAACAGTATCTGGCACTGGAAAAGAATGATTTGCGTTACGATATTGGCTCAAGATATGGTTTACTGAAAGCTCAGTTGGCATTGGGACTCACCGGCAAAGACCGGGAACAAATTATGTCGGAATTGCTGGAGTTTTTTGCCATTCAAAACATCACTGACTTAAAGAAATAAGTATGAGTCAGTTAATCCCCATAATCATTGCCACTGATCCGGCAGTTAAGAATCGTTCGCTCGACGATTTCTGTAAAAATGCATCCCTGGAAGCCCTGCTTTTCGAAGCGGGCGAACTGGAAATCTACCGTAAAAATGAGCAAAATCTTTATAACCGTGTGCGTGCGCTTTTCTTCCTGTATGCCATTCATCGTTTCTACATCCCTATCAATCATAAAATTGATACCAAAGGATTGATTCCTTATCTGGCATACGAACATTTATTGAAACGTCGCTTCGAAGAAGCCATCAAGATTTTCCTGCAACTTCAGGCAGAATATGGTGCAAACGAGGGACTTTCGAGCGGATTAGCCGATTCATATCACCGTCTGGCTTTTCAGACATTAGCCGATCAGGTGAAAATCAGTGTACGTTCAACCGCTGGTAATCGCTGGATGTTTCGCATCAGTCACCCGCTGGATCAACCGCTAAAAATTGTTCCGCTACTGAAACAAAAGGATGAGCAATCGGAACTGTATCCGTGTTTGCACGAAACGACTCCGGTGCGCATGGACATCAGTCACAGTGGCTGGAGCGATATTTTCTTCCTCGGAATGGATTTTCCTGAAGGTGCAAAAGTATTGAACATCTCCGTTGATTTAAGTATCTACAAATCCGGAAGCAATCAGTCGCCCAAACCACCCATCGAAACATGGTTGAGGGTCATCGAAGAGCCGGTTATCAGGTTGACAAGTATCGACCTGGCAACGCATACCGACATTCATGATCTGAATGATATATTTGATTTTGCCAAAGATTATACAGGATTACTGAAAGCGGCTGTCATAGCTTCAGGCATTGTGCCTCCGGGCATGGAAGGTGCTGAACTTCCGTTAAGTTTTTTATTAGAGAAAATGCTCGGGAAAGGACTGGGAATTGAAATTGCCAGCAAAGTGAACAACATTCCGAAAGGATCACGATTAGCGGTATCCACTAATTTACTGGCATCACTCATTTCATTGTGCATGCGGGCAACCGGTCAGACCGAAAGTATTACCGGCAGTTTGCAGGAAGAAGAACGAAGATTGGTGGCAGCCAAAGCCATTTTAGGTGAATGGATTGGCGGTTCCGGCGGAGGATGGCAGGATTCAGGTGGTGTGTGGCCCGGCATGAAACTCATCAGGGGAGTTGCCGCAACCGAATCAGATCCGGAATTTGGTGTAAGCAAAGGACGATTACTTCCCAATCACACCTTAATGGCCGGAAAAAATGGTCCTACCGACATTCATCAAAGGTTGCAGGACAGTCTGGTGATTGTGCATGGAGGTATGGCTCAGGATGTTGGACCGGTGTTGGAGATGGTTACCGAGAAGTATCTGCTCCGATCCTCCAAAGAATGGGAAGCCCGTCAGCATGCCATTAATTATTTTGAAGAAGTAGTTGAAAAGCTGAGTGAAGGCGATATCAAAGGCATAGCAGGATTTACGCAGAAAAATTTCGATGGTCCCATTCAAACCATCATTCCATGGGCAAGTAATTTATATACCGAAACCATCATTTCAGAAGTTAAAAACCATTTCGGAGCGAATTTTTATGGTTTCTGGATGATGGGTGGCATGTCGGGTGGTGGCATGGGTTTCATGTTTCATCCTGATTATAAAAAAGAAGCACAGGTAAAACTTCAGGAAATCATGTCGGCAACCAAACGCAAACTCGAGCATGGGATACCCTTTGCCATGGAGCCGGTGGTTTATGATTTCAGCATCAACGAAAATGGGACTTTTGCAGAAGTACTTCAGGGTGATGCCGCACTCATGAATGAGGATTACTATACCCTGGTTTTGCCGCGATTATTGAAGAAGGAATTGTCGGAACTCACCAATTGTCAGCGCAATGAACTGGCAGTACTAAGCAATACCTATAAATCTGAATTGCAATACAATAACTTCATCAATAATCTCTTTGAAAGAATTATCCC
>JBILFS010000206.1:0-4567 GCA_044351455.1 Paludibacter sp.
TGGGCTCCCTTTTACGAGCAGCCCTTTGCCCGGAGCGGACTTGGAAAAGCCTGGGATGGCTTGTCGAAATACGACCTGACCCGACCCAACCAATGGTATTGGAGCCGAATGAAAGAATATGCCACGCAGGCTCAGCAAAGCGGTAAGCTACTCTTCAATCAACATTTTTTTCAGCATAATATTCTGGAAGCCGGCGCCCATTGGGTCGATTGTCCGTGGCGAACAGCCAATAACATCAACCAGACAGATTTTCCCGAGCCTGTCAATTTTGCAGGTGATAAAAGAATTTTCGTTGCGGAGATGTTTTACGATGTCAGTCATACCCACCGCTTAAACCTGTACGAAAAGTATATCCGTCAGAATCTCGATGCTTTTGCAGATAATCCAAATGTCATTCACCTGATCAGTGCTGAATACACCGGTCCACTTGCCTTTGTACAGTTCTGGCTGAAAGTAATTGCCGACTGGGAAAAGGAAACAGGTAAAAATGCATTGGTTGCCCTCAGTACCACCAAAGATGTGCAGGATGCCATCCTGATTGATAATCAGTGGAATGCAGTTGTGGACATCATCGATATCAGATACTGGCATTATGGCAAAGATGGTAGTTTGTATGCGCCTGAAGGTGGCAAACAACTTGCACCACGGCAGCATGCACGGCTGACCAAAGTACCAGGTGTGGATTTTAATTCAGTTTACAGGGCGGTAACAGCATATAAAAAATTATATCCGCAGAAAATGGTTTGTTATTCAGGACCCGCTTTTCCTGAGCAATCATGGGCGGCTTTTATGGCAGGAGGAGCATTCACTTCTATTCCTGTAAAAGATGAAAATTTCCTCTGTTTTGCTTCAAAAATGGAAGTTTCAGCAGAGAAAAATGAAAAATACTGCAAGCTGGTAAATTCTGATACAGGTTTTATCATTTATTCCCAATCCGAATCAGATTTTTCCATCCCGATTCCTATGGGAAAATATGCTGTAAAACATATAAATCCATCAACAGGTGTTATAAGTACAATTAAAAACACCCTTTCAGGAGGAAAACACTATAATATTGAAGCTAAGAAGGGTGTCTACTGGTTTGAAAAGAAGTAAAAATATGTTATAAAACATGTTACCTGAAATTTCCATCTATTAAACTAAAATTGCCAATCAAAAAAAGCATCTGACTGTAATTTTGTTTCGTCGAACCGATAATAATATCAGAGATGGAAAAAAATTACAACAAGTCAGCTGCACAGCTAATTTCAGACCAAAACACTGCTCAATTGTTTGAAGCATTTAAGAATGGCGACGACCGCGCTTATTCGGAATTATACAACATGCATGCAGGTATGCTTTATAATTACGGTTATCGTCTAACCACCGATATGGAATTGCTGAAAGATTGTATTCAGGATGTATTTGTGAAAATATACAATAAGCGGGAGGAATTGGGCGCAGTGCTTAATTTTAAATCCTACATACTGATATCACTAAAAAATAAGCTTTGTGATGAATCGCGGAAAAGAATTCACTTAAGCGATACAGCTGTGGAGGAATATGTTGCCATTGCCACTGAAAATGCCGAGACTGAATATCTTGCTGCGGAAAAGGTTCAGATTCAGAACTCTATGGTTTCCCGATTGCTGGGATTTTTGTCACCCCGTCAGCGCACCGCCATCGAACTGTACTATATTGAAGAAAGAAAATACGAAGATATCTGCGACATCATGCAAATGAATTATCAATCGGTAAGAAATCTTATCCACCGGGGTATGATGCGACTAAGGGCAAGTGCCTGTTTGTAAAATTTGGGGTAAATTTATTTAAATATACTTTGAAACAATACTTTAGAGAATTTCGTTCTTTTGGTAAACTCATTGAAAGATTCTTTTTTCCAGTCCATATCTTTATCGACAAACATCTGCGGAGAAACATAATAATAAGAATGATGATCGATTGATTTGTTTTCTTCATCCTCAAAGTTGTCAGGTTCAATCAGATAGATGTTTCGTTGTAAACACTCCTGCCTGAGTCGGCCAAGTGATTTGTTGAGCGCAGTCTGAAATGCTGCATCTTTTTCCACATGTTTGATTTCTCCGCCGATATCTTTCAATGCCCTGAGTTGCAGGATGTCGATATTGTACGCACCATAAACATCAAAAAAATCTGCCAGTTCTTCCACGTTCAGGTTGTTGATGGTATAATTCATTCTTACTTTAAAATCAGGATAAAGCATCTTCTTTTCGGCAATAATTTTCAGACTGGCATGAAAAGTTTCATAATTTGCCTGATGCATCAGGTATTCATAGGTCACTTTTTTAACCCCATGTACAGAGATGGTGAACTCGTTGAGTCCTTCGTGCAGCATGTCTTCTACCATTTGTTCTGTCAGCAAATTGGCATTGGTAGTCAGGGAAATATAAGGAACACCATGTTCTTTGGCTCTTCTGATGATCTCGGGATTGTGTGGGTAAAGCGTAGGTTCAGCGCTGCAGCCAATTTGCAATTTCATTGTGCGTGGAAATATCACCTCAGCGATGCGACCCAAATCCTCTTTGGCAAACCGGCCTTTCAACGTTTTACGGGTCTCTTCATCACTGAAATAGCACGACCGGCAACGCAGGTTGCAGGCCAGTACCGGATCGAAAAAGATGGCCAGGTACCTTCTGTTAGTGATGTGCATCATCCAGATTCCGAAGTTTCTGATGCGCTTATTTTTAATCAACTTGTTGATTTTCTGTAGGGTATATATGTTTAATGCCATTTTGAATTTGTTGAATGCCTCAGATGATTGAATCATATACGCTCGTTTAAAACATTTACAAAGATAAAATGTTTTGGCGGACATTCAGTTTTTGGTCTGGATAATAAATTAATATAATGAAAACAAGACAAATAATTAAAACACTTTGTAAATAATAACAAAGAAATCACCGCTACGCGGCTCATGATTTTTAATCACCGATTGGAGCTACAAATATATCACACCTACGGTGCTACAAAAATATCTGAATACGATGTTATGGATACAGAGGCTCGTAGAGCCGATTTCTTTGTAGCACAAAACGGTGATTATATTCAATTTATTTTCCGCTGGATGGCGGTCAGGCAGGAATGAAATACATCATCGGGAATCTGAACAAAATCCTGCTGACCGAGAATGATGGAACCAGCTTCAGCAGCAAATGCTTTCTTTTCAGGATGTAAAATGAAATAATTTTGCCAAAGCTTCTCCGTTTCGGGAGTAGGATTAAAAATATACCGGATAAAATTATCGTCCAGTAAAAAATCCATTATGGGTTTTGGCGTTTTCAATGTGATTGTTTTATTAGGAAACGCAGGTTGATTTTTTTTGTACTCAGTACAGATGTTTATTTCTGAAATGACTATCTGCATTTTGTCCCCGTGCGGGGTATAGTCTTTTTACACCTTTTTTTGTATCTTTGTGCCCTTAAAAATTACGAAAATGAATTTTATTGAAGAACTCAGTTGGCGTGGTATGATCCATACTGTGATGCCCGGAACAGAAGAACAACTTGCGAAAGAGATGACAAGTGCCTATGTTGGCATCGATCCCACTGCCGATTCATTGCATATCGGACATTTGGTTAGTGTGATGATGCTCAGACATTTTCAGCGTGCGGGACACAAACCTATCGCGCTGGTTGGAGGCGCTACAGGCATGATTGGCGATCCGTCGGGGAAATCAGCAGAAAGAAATTTATTAGACGAAAAGGCTTTGCGCCATAATCAGGATAGCATTAAAAATCAATTAGCGAAATTTCTTGATTTCGAAAGTGATGCTCCCAATGCCGCAGAACTGGTAAACAATTATGATTGGATGAAGGAATATTCCTTCCTGGATTTCATCCGCGACATTGGCAAACACATCACCGTTAATTATATGATGGCCAAAGACTCGGTTAAAAAACGCCTGAGTGCCGAATCGAGTGTGGGTATGTCCTTTACAGAGTTTTCCTATCAATTATTGCAGGGATATGACTTCCTTTGGTTAAATCAGCATAAAAACTGTAAATTACAGATGGGTGGTTCCGATCAGTGGGGAAATATCACCACAGGAACCGAATTGATCCGACGCAAAACCAATGGTGAAGCCTTTGCATTGGTTTGTCCGCTGATTACCAAAGCTGATGGCGGTAAATTTGGCAAAACAGAAAGTGGAAATGTCTGGCTCGACAGAAAATATACCTCGCCATACAAATTCTATCAGTTTTGGTTGAATGTAAGTGATGCAGATGCCGAAAAATACATTAAGATTTTCACATCCATCGAAAAAAATGAAATTGATGAGTTGATAGCAGCCCATCAGCAGGCACCACATTTGCGTAATCTGCAAAAACGCTTAGCATACGAAGTAACAGTGATGGTACATTCGGAAGAAGATTATCAGGCAGCAGTGGAAGCATCGGGTATCTTATTCGGAAATGCCACTTCAGAAGCACTGAAAAAACTGGATGAAGAAACCATGCTGGCCGTTTTCGAGGGAGTTCCGCAATTTAAAATTTCGCTTTCCCTGTTGAAAGAAGGCGTAAAAGCCATCGAATTATTAACCGACCATGCT
>JBILFS010000207.1:0-4488 GCA_044351455.1 Paludibacter sp.
TTGCATAGCCTTTGTCTTTTATTTGGGCTATGGCAATGTCGGCAGATTGATCCATTTTATATTCAAATATATAGATATGGTCACGGTTCACAATTATAGCATCAACTCGACCTTTGTTCACATGTACTTCGTTGTGAATGCCAGCACCAATTAACCTAAAAATGGAGAAAATGATATTCTGATAACTCTCTTCAAAATCTGAACGATGTGTGTAAGGAATCGCTGCAATGTGGCTTTTGAGCACTTTTTGCATTTCGGCGGTATCGTTGGCCATTATCGACAATTGTAGTCGGGTTATTTCTGTAGATACATCTTGCAAATTCCGTTCAGTAAGCATACCCAATAAATGATGCTCAAAAGCAATTTCTATTTCGAGGTTCGGAAAATTAAGTTTATAAAGCGTTTTATTGAATGCAAATTGTGCACTTTCGATGGTTAGATAACCCGTTTGTAGCAAAAGTGGAGCAGCAAGCATATTGGTTACATCAAACGAATCGAGCACAAAATCAGGTATTTGCTCATTAATGGTTTTAAAAAAATCTATCTTTTGCTTCTTTAAAACTTTGAAAATAAACGAGGGACTTCCTGTGGAAAACCAGTAATTTTTAAACACTCCACCTTGATTAATAAACATCCCCAATGAAACAGGATTGTAAACAGTTAGGGCATCTTCATGAAATCGAAATCCATTGTACCACCGACGTATAGTAGCTCTGTATTCCTTTCGGTCTATCTTATTCTTGTCGGCAAGTTCGTCAATTCGTTCGCTAAAATACCGTTCCACTTCGTCCTGCGTATAGCCATACATGGTTGCAAAGCGCGCATCCATGGTAATATCTTCCAGGTTATTGAGTTTTGAAAATACCGATACTTTCGAAAATTTGGTTACACCAGTCATAAACACAAAGCGCAAATGCTCATCCGATGCTTTGATGTTGATATAGAAGTTTTCTAACACCTGACGAATTTCTTCAATATGCTGTGCATAAATATTTTCGACTAAGGGCTTATCGTATTCGTCAATAAGGATAACAAGTTTACCAAGATTGGATGCTTTTTCAATAAGTTCGCCAAATAATAGTCCTGAATGTAATTCATCTGAAAGTACAACTCCTAATTCATTGGCATTATCGCGCAAAATTGCACACAACCCTTTATTAAGCATTTGAGCAGATTCACATGGAGCTTTCGAAATATTTAAATTAATCACCGGATACGACTTCCAATCATAAGGCATATCGTATATTTTCAATCCTTTAAATAATTCCTTATTGCCTTTAAAAATATTTTTCAGAATAGATACCGATAGCGATTTACCAAACCTTCGGGGACGCGAAAGGAAGAAAATACCTTTATTTACAGTAATAATTTTGTAAAAAAAATCAGTTTTATCGACATACAAATCACCTCCGGTGATTACATCCTCGAAAGTATAGTTACTAGTTGTTATTGATTGTCGCATAATAATGCCATTATTAGTAAGTTATCTGAATTACAACTACAAAGGTAGTTTATTGTTCAGTAACAAACAAGTAAAACAAAAAAACTAAACACTTTAACCTATATTGCTCTTAAACGGATCATTATTAAATAATTGCTGGTTAGATAAGAAGGTTGGATCTCCTTCAGGACTTGGATCGGAGGCTAATGCCAACGAAATTTCATTATCAAGTTTTATACACAGTACATCATGTTTGAAAACGCCCAGGACTTCGTAATTTTACTTCGTAATATGGTTAGCAACAGATTGGCTATCATTGTCGACCATATTTGTATGATAATCGCATTTTCATTGTCTCCAAAGAAGTATTTCAATGGAAAATTTTGTTTTAGTTGCTTAAAAAATTTATGTAAAGCTTTACATAAAGCATTCCGGATGTCTAAAACAGATTTAAGAATCCGTCCAATATATCACAGATTGAGAAACAGGATAGAAGCTCATGTATGTATTGGACTTTAAAAAAGCCGGCATCTTCAGGTTTTGAAGCTTGCTGAATTTTCTATTTTTTTTATTACCTGCAAATTATATTGGTTGACTTGCTGCATGGAATTCTGGCTGAATTTCATTTTCAACATGTTAAGGCTGTGGCTTTCCGCAAAAATGATTTCAGTTATTTCATTCTTATATGCGGCAGCAAAAAAGTTGCAGGAACGGGTATTTCTACCAGTACTTCCGGGTAAAATTAATATTTACAGGATAAAGAGTTTATTCACACCTCCTCGCAACTCACCATCTCCCAGCCGCAATAAATCACCCTGAGCAGGTGTAAGGTAGTCTTGCCCACGGAAGCCAATATACGTGGTTCGGTAGCGTAGCGCTGGAGTTGAGCTTCCGCTTTTACGTTAATTAATAACACAATCTGAATCCAAATGCAAATATCGTTAAAATTCTTCATGTGTTTTTTCGCTTTATTTAATTAAAATTTTCCCCGACACTCCTGCATTCTCAAATTTCACAAAATAAAATCCGGGTTTACCTGTTTGTTTGCAGCAATTTTTTTGCTGTTTTTGATTTTACAAAAGTAGACATTTTCATCATTTTTTCGTTATTTTTATTTTCAAAAGTAGACACTATTTCGCATTTTCTTCTAAATGAGCATGTTCACGCCTTTTTTTCACAAACTTCGGTTCCGGGGAAAGCACCCTGTTCTTAAAAGTATTTTTATGCTCCAATTCTCCTTTATAGAACCTTCTCCTATAGTTGCTCGGCGTGTCATAACCAATTGCCCAGCAAGGTCTCTGTTCGTTGTAGAACTTCACATATCGCTCGAGTAAAACTTTCACTTCATCTTTGGTTCTACAACTTTCCAGTTTGAAGTCAAGGATGATTTCCTCTTTGATCCATCCATTCAAGGCTTCATTAACAGGGTTGTCAGTTGGTTTTCCAGCCCTTGACATTGACCGGACAATCAGAGTATCCCTGATTAATTCATTATAAGCTACGGATGCGTAAACACATCGAAGTAGAACGTCACCTCAAAATAGAATATCCAGAACCTGAACGCTGTCATATCCGATACAATAACCTGTTTTGGCCTGTCGATGGTCTCCCAGGTGGAGAAAATCAGGTTCGGGTATTTATCACGATCCTTCCGGTGTCGATAATGGATCTGGTGTTTGGTTTTATCATCTCTTCCCTGATAATGTCGCGCGATGAGGGTTTTCGTTTCTTCCACTTATAGTATCCGGAACGGCTTACTCCCATAAAATCAGTGAGTTTGTTGATACTGTAATCGCGGGACAGCATATCTATTATGTCGAATTCTTCGCTTTTAAGCGAACAAATTCCTGTTCCCCGGTTTGGTTTGTTCTCACTGTATAGTTTTTTTTTAATCGTTCATTCTCTATACGGAGCTTCAGAATCTCACGCTTGTAGGATTCCTCTGTTCTGTCGATGCCTTCAGGGAGGATCTCCCTGATTTCAGCATCCGCTCTGGCCAGGCCTTCCAGACCGCCTTCATCGTACTGTTTAAACCATTTCTTTAGCGCTCCCTCCGAGACATTATTCGCATCGCAGAAATCGCTAAGTTTGATCCGCCGATTACTCCTGTAGTGGCGGATGAGGAACTCTTTTTCAAGAGGATTGAGATGTTTACCCATAATGTTGACTCCTTTCTGGTAGAAGCACCCGATGGTAAAGCGGCTGCCAAATATGTTGATGCCTACAGTCGGGGCTACGCCCCTCTTTCCGGCATCAACATATTTGTTTGCAAAATTACACATTATCATCGTTATTTTTCTACCCTTTAGTGTCTACTTTTTCAAGAGCAACAGGACAATAGCAAAATCTGTCTTGAAAAGACGGTAAAAGCTCAAAAGTATCGCTTATAACCATAAATTTGCAACGATAGCAAAATCATCGAATGGTTGCAAGAAGAGTTGATTATGAATTGGTTAAGATAGCAAAACAAAAAAAACAATGCCCATAAACTCATTGCTGAATATCGGGCATTCCTTACTTACCTCAAAAAACTAATTTGTTTAACTAAACCAATACTTTCTTTAAACGGACTTTGAATGCTGTTAAATGTTTCACTTGGGCCTTCCGGTGGTGAAGATGCTAAAGCCAATGATATTTCGTTATCGAGTAGTATCCACTCAATGCGAGGTTTGATATATTTTTTCTTTGTTTCCATAAATTCATTTACTATTTTTCTATTTACTATTTTACCACAGAGAAAACAGAGATATTCTCTGTTCATCTCTGTTTTACTCCGTTTACTCTGTGGTTAATAATTTTTATTTTATAATAACTCTTGTAGATTGATTATTCACTTTTACCACATAAACACCATTTAAATGGTTAATGGTTAATGGTAAATTGTTTATGATTTTGCCATTTTCAACAATTTGACCTACTGCATTGTAAATGGTGTATTTGCTGTCTTCTTTTGCCAGAATGACAATTTCTTTTTGCGTGTTTACAAATACTGATACCTGGTCTCTTTCAGAGGTTGTTACATCTGTTGATACTCCCGGCGCTCTGAA
>JBILFS010000009.1:0-15282 GCA_044351455.1 Paludibacter sp.
TGTTGCAATAAGTGAACAGTCAAAACGTGATGCCATAGAATTCTTTAATGCGCCGGAGGATAAAATCAGTGTAGTTTATCAAGGTTGTAATCAGGCATTTAGAATTCCTGTTTCCGATGAAGACAAGGAAAAGTGCAAACTCAGATTTAGTTTACCGGCAAATTACATTTTGACTGTAAGTGCTCTTGAAGAAAGAAAAAATCTGAAGTTTCTGATAAAATCTTATGCAATTTCACAAAAAATGCTGCCTTTGGTAATTGTTGGAAATGAATCTCAATATGGAATTCAATTAAAACAGTTGGTTGCCGAGTTAAAAATTACTGAAAATGTGATATTCTTGCATCAGGTAGAAAATGTGGATTTGCCTGTTATTTATCAAATGGCTTCTCTCTTCGTATTTCCTTCAGTTTTTGAAGGATTTGGAATTCCAATCCTGGAGGCTTTGTGTAGTGGTGTGCCGGTAATTACCTCGGAAGGAAGTTGTTTTGCCGAAACAGCAGGTGATGCTGCTATTTACATAGATCCATATAAGCATGACGAATTGGCAGAAGCTATGGATAATGTTCTTGGTGATTTAGTTTTACGCAAGGGAATGATTGAGGAAGGATTTCGGCATGCTGAAAACTTTACGGAAGTAAAAATTGCTTCAGGTATAATGAATATTTATAAGTCAGTTTTATGATTTCAGTGATTGTATGTTCGAAATATAATGTTTTGCCGCAAAGGTTGAAGGAAAGTTTACAGCAAACTATTCATATCGAATACGAGGTTTTGCATATTGATAATTCCGGAAATTCATATTCAATTTTCGAAGCATATAATTTGGGAGTTAGAAAAAGCAGGTATCCTTACCTTTGTTTTGTTCATGAAGATGTAGTGTTTCACACGAAGGAATGGGGAATCAGGTTGATTAATCATTTAATTAAGCCACAAACAGGGATAATTGGTGTTGCCGGCTGTGCTCTTATTTCTCCCCTGCCAGGTCAGTGGAATGATATGTATTTATCAATGAATATTATTCAGTCGGTTAGTAAAAGAAGAAAATCCCCCAGAAGATATTATTTTTCAAATGGACTATCAAATCCACCATGGCCGGCTGTTGCTCTTGATGGAGTATTTCTTGCAATGAGAAAGGATTTATTTGAAAAAATTCAATTTGATGAATCATTACCGGGGTTTCATGGGTATGATCTGGATATCTGTTTGCAGGCACATAATGCAGGTTTCAGAAATTATGTTGTTGACGACATCCTGATAGAACATTTTTCAAGAGGTAATTTTAGCACTGAGTTTTATCAGAACACATTCAAGGTGTTCGAAAAGTGGAATAAGCATTTACCTGTCCATGTTAAAGAATTGACAACCTTGCAGGCAGAAGCTGAGATCAAAAGAAATATCGGAAGATTAATGGGACATACCTTAAAAGTTATGCTTAGGATGAGAATCCCGCATGAAAGGATCAAAGAACAATTGAAACAATATTCCAAATTATATGGTAAATCAATTCACCAATGGTCACTGTTTTTGCTGCCATTACGTAAGAATATTGTGCTTTACAATTCCTGGTTAAGAAAAAAAATGTTAAGATGAAGAGCGTTGTAGTTATTATACCTTTACATACCAATATCCTCAATGAGAATGAATGGAAATCTCTTCGCCAATGTGTGGATGTTTTAAGTTCATTTGATATTTGTGTGATTAAGCCTGAAAATCTTCCTGTTGATAATATCCTGAATACTTTTCCCTGTTTTAAATTTATTTCTTTTTCTGACATATACTTTCAGAATATAACTGCCTATAATCAGCTAATGATGTCTGAATTACTTTATCAAAGTTTTTTAAATTATGATTATATGCTTATATATCAGTCGGATGCATGGGTATTTAGGAATGAATTACAAAGCTGGATTGAAAAAGATTATGATTATATTGGTGCCCCCTGGATGAAGAAAGAAAATCATCAAAAATGGTACTATCAAATATATCAAAATTTTGTTGCTAAAATCTTAAGAATTCCGCTTAAATCGACGAAACTTTCCGGACGAACTGGAAATGGAGGTTTTTCGCTCAGAAAGATTTCTTCACATTATCGGGTTTGTATTGAAAAGAAAAAAATCATCAATCAATACCTGATAAATTCGGTAAAGTCGGATCTTTTCAATGAAGATGTGTTTTGGTCAACGGAAAATCCTGAGTTTAAATATCCTGAATATAATGATTCATTGATGTTTGCCTGGGATCAATTTCCTGAAAAGGGGTTTGAAGCAACAAATGGAGTTTTGCCTTTTGGTTGTCATGGTTGGTTCAAAACACAGAAACAGTTAGATTTCTGGAAAAACATCATTCAATAATCACTTTCTTCCAAAATCTGCAGGAATTTCTCCCCAGGCTTCAGTATGCCATTTAAGTACTTGCGTTGAATATTCATTTGTGCTCAACCAATTTTCAGCGCGACAAATTAGATCAAATATTTTTTCATTCTTTTCAGATTTCTCAAGCCTGGTTCTGGTTTTTTTGTTTTTCAACCATGCCATCGCAGTTTTACTGTCTGAATATACCGGGATTGAAAGATTTTTTTGTTTAAGAATTGCAATTCCATGCACAAGGGCTAAAAATTCGCCAATATTATTTGTTCCTTCTTCAAGCGGACCAACCTTAAAGATTTCCTCGCCTGTTTTGGTGTACACTCCGCGGTATTCCATCAAACCAGGATTTCCGCTACACGCAGCATCCACAGATAAACTATCTTTGATGGGCTCGCCATAGCGCGAAATAAGAACCGGATCCGGCGTTTTCGGTACAGAAGCTTTCCCCGCATAATCCCAATAGGATGAATGATATGCTTCCTCTGCATCTGCTAAACTTTCAAAACTTTTATATTTAGCTTTGTCATAACCGTGAACCTGCTGTTTGCATAATTCCCAGGTAGGATAAATGCCCGGATTAACGCCTTCCCAAACAACATAAAATTTATTTTTGTTTTTTCCCATAAAAATTGTAATTTTGCATAACTTTAAAAGAGGTCCTGTAGTTCAATGGATAGAACGGAAGTTTCCTAAACTTTAAATTCGGGTTCGATTCCCGGCGGGACTACAAAATTTCACCATCCTTCATTTCAACAATTCTGTCACACTTTGCTGCGAGTTCTTTGTCGTGTGTTACGATAATGATTGTTAAACCGTATTTATCCCGCAGTTGGAGAAGTAGTTCATGAAGATCTTCTTTGTTTTTGGTGTCAAGACTGCCTGATGGCTCGTCTGCCAGAATAATTCCCGGATTGTTGATTAATGCCCTGGCAACAGCCACGCGTTGTTTTTCTCCTCCTGATAATTCGGAAGGTTTATGTTCCAGTCTTTCTGTAAGTTGCAAATAGTCCAATAATTCATTTGCTCTTTTTTCCAGATCTTTTTTGTTTCGACCTGCAATTAAACCGGGAATCATGACATTTTCCAAAGCGGTAAATTCAGGTAAGAGTTGATGAAACTGAAATATAAATCCAATACGTTGATTTCTGAAGGCAGCCATTTCCTTTTCATTCAATTTGCTGATTTCAATATTATCAACAATCACTTTTCCGGCGTTTGGCATGTCTAGCGTGCCTAAGATTTGTAATAATGTAGTTTTCCCGGCACCACTGGGACCTACAATCGAAACAATTTCTCCTTTTTTTACTGTCAGATTTACTCCTTTAAGTACCTGCAAAGAATCGAACTGCTTATGAATATTGACGGCTTGAATCATTTGAATTGGGTTTATGGTGACAAATTTAATAAAAATCCACGACACATTCGAATTTCAATTTTTAATCCATTAAAATGAGCTTGTTTAATGCAATTTTTCTACTTTTGTGAAAATTAATTTAAGTAATGAATGAACTTGCAGTATTTGGGAAGTTAACCTGGGTAAAAAGTGTCCGGGCCCGAAACCTATCCGTGAAAATTATGGCTGATGGTCTCCGCATTACACTACCGGGGAGATATACAGAAAAAGATGCACTTTTATTTATTCAGAAAGAATATGATAGAATTCTTCTGAAACAGAAGAAAATACAGGATAAATCCCAAAATTCATTGCTTAATGAACATAAAGAATTAAAAACTGCCACATTTACTGTGAGTTTTAAGAGGGCAAATAGAAAAGATGTTTTTTTTAAGCTGAAACAGGATAAACTTATTGTTGAAGTTCCTGAAGATTCGGATTTTAACAGTGAAAAACTACAAAAGGCATGCTGGAATGGAATTATATATTTCCTGAAAAAAGAAGCTAAAAGAATATTACCCGATAGAACTGCAATATTAGCCCGACAATACGGATTCAGGTTTAATGATATAAAGATTCAATCATCCAAAACCAGATGGGGGAGCTGTTCAAGAAAAAAAAGTATTAACCTATCCTGTTTTCTGATGTTAGTGCCGACTCATTTGTATGATTATGTGATTTTGCATGAACTCTGCCACACAATTGAACTGAATCATGGGGATAAATTTTGGGAACTTATGAATAAAGTGACGGATGGGAAAGCTTTAAAACTGCGACAGGAGCTTAAGAATTATCAAATGCCGGATTACTAACCCCTATAAAACGCGAAAGGTTGCCACGCCTGACAACCAATCTTTGTTAACCTTAAATCTAATACTATGAAAAAATCACACTGCAAAGATAATACGTAAATTATAATTGCGCAAGTAATTTAGGCGAAAAATATGTTTTATAACATTTTTTTAACGTTTTGGTCAACATGAGTTGATTTTTTATATGTTTTTTAACGGCTTTTCGTTTGTTTTTAAATGATTTTTAGAATCGGATCATTGAAGAATAAACTTGTTTTTAAAAAATCTGATTTTTCAATGCGAGTATTCTTCTCAATTCAAAATATTTTTTTCTGCTTAATGAATCGGATTCAAAGTATTTTTTCTATTTTTACTCTCTGAATAATAAGTCAATCCAAATAATTTACCATACATTGAGTTTAGCATTTCAATTGTTAATTAAACATTAATTGTTACAAGTGACCTTTAAACAATTCAATAGCGATGAAATATAATATTGCCTCAGTATTAAACAGAAATTCTCCGGCTTTTGCCTTTTTGGTTGTTTTGGTCGTCATTTCAGGATTAGCTGTTACATTTAGGTTAGTGAAGGTGGCCGATAATGATATGAGAAGTGAGTTGCTCAATGAGTCTAAATTGATTGCTGAGGCCCTTGATGTCAATAACTTGCTAACTTTGAATGGAGATTCCTCAGATTTGAGTTCTCCTGTTTATAAAATTTTAAAAAATCAATTAAATAAAATCAAGAAATCAGAACCCAGATATCATTTTGTATATCTTTTAGGGAGAAATCAAAAGGGTAAAGTTTTCTTTTTTGTAGATAATGTAATGCCGGGTGAATTTGGAGAATCCCCACCTGGTCAGATTTATGACGAAGCATCTTCAGAATTATTAGAGGTTTTTTCGAAAGGAATAGCCAATGCAGAAGGACCAATTGAGGATAGATGGGGTAGTTTTATTTCGTCTATGGTCCCTGTTTTTCATCCGGAGACCAAAGAAGTAATAGCCGTTCTTGGAGTTGATATTAATTCAGGAATGAGGAAACAGGATTTATTCTGGGTTGCTGTACCACCTTTACTTGTTATGTTAACCTTAATTGGACTAATTTTTATAACCTCGGGATTATTGTGGCAAAGAGATGTTTTTGGAACATCAGCACCCACCTGGATGCATTTTCTTGAATCAGAATTATTGCTTGCTGTTGGATTGGTAATTACTTTCTTTGTGGCATGGGTTAGTTTTAAAAGAAATGCACATGACAACAAGGAAAGTTTCAATGAACTGGCTGCCAGTAGAAGTGAATCAGTAGCAAAAAGGCTAACCAGTATCAAAGAAATTGAACTTAATAGCCTTGCGTCATTTTTTAGCAGCAATGAGTTTGTCCGACAGAATGAGTTTGATCAATTTTCAGAATTTTTGAATGAAAATCCAGCTGTTAAAACCTGGAATTGGATTAGAGTTGTAAAGAATTCGGAAATTGAGTCATTTACAAAGGACATGAAAATGGCTGGGATCCAAAATTTCGGGATTTGGGAGAAAAACAGATCCGGACTAAAAATTCCTGCTAAAGAAAAAGATGTTTATTATCCAATCGTATTTTTTACAAATAAATCAGAGAATAATGCTATTTTGGGATTTGATGTTGGATCAGACTCAACCCGACTTCAGGCATTGTTAAACGCAGCGAAAAATTACGATCAATTTGCTTCTTCTTATCCTATACAACTTTTACAGGACAGTACTGAAAAAAATGCATTGTTGTTAGTCAAATCAGTCTATAAGAATGATTCAGGAAAAAATCTATTAGGATACGTTGTTGCAGTCTTGCAAGCAGGAAAATTATTAAGTTCATCTGGTAACGACATATCGGCAACGCCTCATGAGTTTAGTCTTATTCTTGACGATGGGAAAGAGTATCTGCTATCAAAAACCGACGCTGATCTGACTAAAAGAAATGATTATATCCTGACACGTTATGTGATGGTGTTTGGTGAGGTATTTAAAATTAAAGTATATGGTCAATTTAAAAAGTTGGATTTTAATCTTTACAGAAATGCTTTTACATCAGTAATTTCCGGATTAATGCTTACTTTCTCATTTGCATTTATTCTTTGGTTTTTTAACCGAAACAGATTTAATCTGGAAAAACTTGTTGAAGAAAGGACATCTGATTTATTAAAAAGTGAGAACAGGTTTCGCAGAGTAGCAGATCAATTATCAGAACTTATTTTGATTATCAATCATAAGGGAATTATTGAATCTGCTTCTTCTGCATCCAATAGTTTAATCGGAATGAGTCCTGAAAGTCTCACCGGCAAGTATTTTACTGAATTTATTGAAAAGGATGCTGTTAAAACCTGTATCAAAGCTTTTTTGGATATAAGTAAGAATTCGTCGGGTTTGTTTAATCTGGAGTTCAAAATGAAAAGATATGATGGTGCTTTTTTCTTCAGTGAAGTTTCAGGGACTCCTTTTCGACACGACACAGGGAATGCAGTACTTCTAACTATCAGAGATATCTCCAGAAGAAAAAGTGCCGAAGAAGAAATTATCAGGGCAAAAGAAATTGCTGAAGAAAGCGACAAGATGAAAACGCGTTTTTTGGTGAATATCAGTCATGAGATTAGAACTCCAATGAACGGTATTATGGGTTTTTTAGAATTATTAAAGGATATGGACCTCTCGCCCGAAGAACGTAATATGTATATTTCTTTTGTAAATAAAAGCGGTCAAAGATTGATGAATACAATTAATGATATCATTGAAATGTCAAAAATCGAGACCGGTAGTATGCAGATAAATAATGAATCTTTCAGCTTGTTGGAAATGATGGAGTATTTATTTACTGTCTTTGACGAAAAAGCAAAAGAAAAGAAGATTGATTTTTCAATAAAGTTAAATGAAGAACTAAAGACTCTGATTCTTCACAATGATAGAATAAGACTTCAGGTAATATTAAACAGTTTGATTAGCAATGCAATCAAGTTTACAACGGCTGGAAAAGTTGAATTTGGATGTACCAAAGAAATGGATTTACTTAAGTTCTATGTTTTGGATACAGGTTCAGGCATTCCTGAAGCCAGATTAGAGCATGTTTTCGTTAGATTTTTTCAGTCTGAAGATAATTTGTCGAGGTCTCATGAAGGATCAGGCCTTGGATTATCCATTGCAAAAGCCTATGCTGAGTTGCTTGGCGGGCACATTAAAGTTGAAAGCGAAGTAAACAAGGGCAGTGTTTTTAGTGTCTATCTTCCGTTGTAAATTCATTCTCAATAGTTTTTTTTGCCATATTTTCGGTTTAATTGATTAACTTTGCCGAAATTTTTTATTTTAAAAATGGAAGCAAATATTTATTTTTGGATTGGCTTTATTGCCTTTGTTGTTGTTATGTTGATACTTGATCTTTATGTTTTTCATAAGAAAGATGAAGTTGTAAATGTCAAATCAGCATTGTGGTGGAGTGCCTTTTGGATTGCCTTGGCTTTGATTTTCAATGTAGGTGTTTATTTTTATATGAGTCACGATCATGCTCTTGATTTTTTTACTGCCTATATTCTTGAAAAGTCACTAAGCGTCGATAACCTCTTTGTATTTATTATGATTTTTGGGTTTTTCAGGATTCAACCTGAATATCAGCATCGTATTCTGTTCTGGGGGATAATCGGTGCTGTTGTGATGAGAGCAATCTTTATTTTTGCTGGTGTCGCACTGATTCAACAGTTTGCCTGGATTATGTATGTTTTTGGTGCATTCCTTATTTATACAGGTATTCACATGCTTTTGGAAAAGAAAGAAAAAGAAGAGTTTGATCCCAATAAAAACATTGTTATCCGACTTTTCAAAAAAATAATGCCAGTTACTGAAGAAAATGACAATCATAGTTTTTTCCTTAAAAAGAATGGAAAAACTTATGCTACAACTTTCTTTATTGCATTACTTTTCATCGAAGCCTCTGATGTGATTTTTGCGGTCGACTCAATTCCTGCAGTATTGGCAGTGACACAGAATCAGTTCATTGTGTTTACTTCAAACATCTTTGCCATTTTAGGTTTGCGGTCGTTATATTTTGCACTCAGTGGGGTAATGGATTACTTTGCTTACCTCAAGTATGCTCTTGCAGCTATCCTATCTTTCATTGGGATAAAAATGTGTATTAATGAATTGGCAAGAGATTTAGACTGGCATTTTCATATTGGCAATTTTACTTCATTAGGTGTGATTATTGGTTTGCTAACAGTGTCAATTACATATTCAATTTACAGAAAGAATCTGTCGCTTCGTTCATAATTTCTTCAGGCGGGCATTTTTTTGTAAATTTGCAAACAAATTTATGCAGTTTTATGAAAAACTTTAAACGTACGACCGTGACTTCTGCACTTCCGTATGCTAACGGACCAGTGCATATTGGTCACCTTGCAGGGGTATATGTGCCTTCTGATATTTATGTGCGCTATCTTCGGCTAAAAGGTGAAGAGGTGCTGTTTATTGGTGGTTCTGATGAACACGGTGTTCCGATTACAATAAAAGCAAAAAAAGAAGGGGTAACACCACAGGATATCGTAGACAGATATCATAATATCATAAAAAAATCTTTTGAAGATTTTGGGATTTCTTTTGATGTGTATTCCCGCACAACTTCACCGGTTCATAAACAACTTGCATCAGAGATATTCAAAACTATTCATGATAAAGGAGGTTTCCTGGTTCAGAATACCGAACAGTATTTCGATCAGGAAGCGCAACAGTTTTTAGCAGATCGTTATATCACAGGTAAATGTCCGCATTGCGGGAATGAAAACGCCTATGGTGATCAATGCGAGGCTTGTGGAACATCTTTGAATCCTACTGATCTTATCAATCCAAAGTCAGCAATTTCCGGAAGTACTCCTGTAATGAAGGAAACCAAACACTGGTACTTACCTTTGGACAAACATGAGGCATGGTTGCGTCAGTGGATTCTTGAAGATCATAAAGAGTGGAAATCAAATGTTTATGGTCAGTGTAAAAGCTGGCTCGACATGGGACTACAACCCAGAGCTGTGAGTCGTGACCTGGATTGGGGTATTCCTGTGCCTGTTGAAGGTGCTGAGGGTAAAGTATTGTATGTTTGGTTTGATGCTCCTATTGGTTATATTTCCAATACCCGCGAATTACTCCCTGATAGTTGGGAAACATGGTGGAAAGATCCTGAAACCCGACTTCTCCACTTTATTGGTAAGGATAATATCGTTTTTCATTGCATCGTTTTTCCTGCCATGCTTAAAGCTGAAGGTTCTTATATTCTTCCTGAAAATGTTCCTGCCAATGAGTTCTTAAATCTGGAAGGAGATAAAATATCCACATCAAGAAACTGGGCTGTTTGGTTGCATGAATACCTGGAGGATTTCCCCGGGAAACAGGATGTTTTAAGATATGTTTTGACTGCTAATGCTCCTGAAACAAAAGATAATGACTTTACCTGGAAGGACTTTCAGGCAAGAAATAACAGTGAACTTGTTGCGATTTATGGAAATTTCATAAACAGGGCACTTGTATTAACTCAGAAATATTTTGACAATTTAGTGCCTGAATTGGGTGAATTGACTGAATACGACAAACAAACAATTGAAGAGTTTGTCCATGTAAAACAGGATGTTGAAAAACTGCTAAATAATTTCAGATTCAGGGATGCTCAAAAAGAAGCTATGAATCTGGCTCGCATTGGAAATAAGTATCTGGCTGATACTGAACCATGGAAGCTTGCAAAATCAGATATGAACCGCGTAGCTACTATTTTGCATTTGAGCTTGCAGATTTCTGCAAATTTGTCGATTGCTTTTGAACCATTTCTTCCATTTTCTTCGGAAAAATTGAGAAAAATGCTCAGTATTGATACGTTTAATTGGAATGAGTTGGGTAGAATTGATATTTTAAAGGCAGGTACTCTTTTGGGAACTTCCGAATTGTTGTTTGAGAAAATTGAAGATGAAACAATCGAAGTTCAAATCCGCAAACTATTGGATACAAAAAAGAGCAATGAACTTGCAACCCAAAAAGCAAATCCGGTAAAAGACAATGTGAGTTTTGAAGATTTTACACGTTTGGATATCAGAGTAGGTACAGTCCTGGATTGTCAGAAAGTGCCCAAAGCAGATAAATTACTTCAATTCAGAATCGCCGATGGATTACAGGATAGAACAATTCTATCAGGAATTGCTGCATATTATCCAAATCCTGAAGAGTTGATTGGCAAACAGGTTTGTTTTATTGCCAATTTTGAACCACGAAAATTAAGAGGTGTTATGAGTGAAGGTATGATTCTTTCTGCTGAAGATGCTGATGGTAAGTTGGTATTGATACAGCCGGGACAACTTGTAACGAATGGTTCGGAAGTAAAATAATATGCGGATTGTCGTACAAAGAGTATCAAAGTCTTCTGTTGAGATTGATAATAAAATTCATTCACAGATTGATAAAGGCTTGTTAGTTCTGGTTGGTGTTGAAGATGAAGATGATCGGACTGATGTAGATTGGCTGTGTGGTAAAGTGTTGAATTTGAGAGTGTTTGATGATGAAAACGGAGTTATGAATAAGTCGGTTGTTGATGTTGACGGAGAGTTATTACTTGTAAGCCAGTTTACTTTACATGCGTCAACAAGAAAAGGTAACCGACCTTCATACATCAAAGCTGCACGTCCGGAGTACGCAATCCCTTTGTATAGTATGTTTTGTCAACAATTGGAAATTGGCATGAATAAACCGGTAAAAACAGGAGTTTTCGGGGCAAATATGCAGGTTACACTTGTTAATGATGGGCCGGTCACAATTATTATTGATAGTAAAAACAAAGAATAAATGACTATAACTAAACACATTCCAAATGCAATTACAATGCTGAATCTTTTCAGTGGGTGTGTTGCAGCCTATTTCGCATTTCAGGGAAATTATGATGTTACTTTTTACCTGGTTCTTTTAGCCGGATTGTTTGATTTTTTGGATGGACTTGCTGCAAGAGTTTTAAAAGCGTATTCCTCCATGGGAAAGGAACTTGATTCATTAGCCGATATGATTAGTTTTGGTTTGGTTCCGGGTATTGTTGTTTTTTCAATGTTAGGAAACAGTATCAACAATGATTATTTAAAGTATATCGCTTTTTTACTCCCGGTTTTTTCTGCATTAAGACTCGCGAAATTCAATATTGATGATACCCAAACCAAATCTTTCATTGGTTTACCAACACCTTCCAATGCTTTCTTCTGGGTTGGCTTAGCGTTTTCTTATAACAGTTTTTTTGAAAGTAATCCATATCTGTTGATAGGTTTAACTTTGGTTTTCAGTTATTTGTTGGTTTCAGGAATTCCAATGTTTGCACTAAAAGTTTCAAGTCTCAAATGGAAAGATAATAGAGTACAATACGTATTTTTAGCAGGAGTTATCGTTTTAATCGGTTTTTTAGGTTGGAATGCACTTTCTCCGGTTATTGGATGGTATATATTAAGTTCTGTTCTTTTCCTTAGATTAATAAAATAATTGATTTAAAAGGGCTCGGGTTATTTCAAAGAATTCCAGCCCTGAGCCTGAAGTGCAATTTCTTCACCTTCTCTTCCTACCAGATTTAAACCGAGTTCAGGTTTGGTCATATGACCAATAATGCCCACATTTTCCAAAGTGATTATTTTGTCATAATCTTCTAAAGAGACCGTAAACAGTAATTCGTAATCTTCGCCGCCATTTAAAGCAGCTGTAACAATACTCATGTTTATTTCTTCTGCCATCACTACTGCCTGATAACTTATTGGTATTTTATCCTCATAAATTCTACAGCCGGTATTACTTTGTGAGCATATGTGCATTAATTCAGATGATAATCCATCCGAAATATCCATCATGGCTGTTGGAACAATTCCATTTTTTGCAAGGGCTTCAATGATATCTTTTCTTGCTTCCGGTTTTAGTTGACGTTGTAGAATATAATCTTTACCTTCAAAATCAGGCTGAACATAATCATTGCCACTGAAAACCTGTTTCTCCCTTTCCAGAAGTTGTAGTCCCATGTAAGCCGAGCCAAGATCGCCCGACACACAAATTAAGTCATTGTGGGAAGCCCCATTGCGATAAACAATCTTATCTTTTTCAACTTCGCCTATACAAGTAATGCTTAGCGTTAAACCTGTTAATGAAGCTGAAGTATCACCACCTATTAAGTCAACGCCATAATGAGTACAAGCTAAAGCTAAACCTTCATAAAGTTGCTCAAGATCTTCAACAGAAAAGCGTTTAGAGATGCCCAGGGAAACTGTAATTTGTTTGGGTTGACCATTCATGGCGTAAATATCAGAGAAATTTACAACTGCTGCTTTATAGCCCAAATGTTTCAGCGGAACATAAACAAGATCAAAATGAATGCCTTCTAATAGCAAATCTGTAGTCACCAATACTTGTTTGTCAGCGTATTCAAGCACTGCTGCATCATCACCAACGCCTTTCAGTGTAGATGAATTTTGAATTTTAAATTTCTCCGTCAGATGACGAATAAGTCCAAATTCACCATAAGCCGATATTTCTGTTCTTGACATAATTTTTTATAATAATCTTAACATTGTGGTATTTTATCAATCCTGTTTTGATGACGACCGCCTTCAAAATCTGTTGAAAAGAATGCATCAACCATTTTAATCGCTGTTTCCTGAGAAATATAACGTGCAGGCAGTGATAATACATTTGCATTGTTGTGTTGACGTCCTAATTGAACAATTTCCTCATTCCAGCAAAGAGCAGCCCTGATACCCTGATGCTTATTCATAGTCATACTGATACCATTACCACTGCCACAAATTGAAATCCCAAAATCGAATTCTCCCTGCTCTATTGCCGATGCCATAGGGTGTGCATAATCAGCATAATCACAACTTTGATTTGAGAATGTGCCAAAATCCTTGAATTTAACCGGTTTTTTATCTTGTAAATATATTGAAATAACCTCTTTGAGTTCAAAGCCGGCATGATCGGCACAAATTGCAATCCTGAGTTCAGAAATTTCTTTCATCTTTTTGAATGTAAATGATTATTATTTTTTAAAATTGTCGGATATATTTTATTGTTACAATTAAGCAAAATTGCTAACATCTTCTGCTGAAATTTGTTGTCCCCCCAGGATTATCAATCTTTCCACTACATTTCTTAATTCCCGTATATTTCCTGTCCAGTTCATTTGTTGAAGTTTCATAATAGCATCAGTATCAAATTTTCTGGGTTGAATTCCTTGTTCCGAACAGATTAGCTCTGTAAAATGTTCAATTAGCAAAGGGATATCTTCTTTTCTTTCATTCAAAGGAGGAACATGAATTGGAATTACATTCAGACGATGAAATAAATCCTCTCTGAAAAGCCCCTTTTCTATTTCAGCTTTAAGATTTTTGTTAGTAGCCGCAAAAACCCTGACATTTACTTTAATGCTTTTATCACTCCCCACTCTTGTCAATTCATTTTCCTGCAAAACACGTAAAACTTTAGTTTGTGCAGAAAGACTCATATCTCCGATTTCATCTAAAAAAATTGTACCATTGTCTGCCTGTTCAAACTTTCCGATTCTTTGTTTTATGGCAGATGTAAAGGAGCCTTTTTCGTGTCCAAACAGTTCACTTTCAATCAATTCTGATGGGATTGCGGCACAATTTACTTCAACAAAAGGAGCATTAATTCTATTGCTTTTTTCGTATAAAAGTCGGGCAACAACCTCTTTTCCGGTACCATTTTCTCCGGTTATCAACACCCTCGCATCTGTTGGAGCCACCCTTTCAATCATCAATCTTACTTTCTCAATTGAAGGTGATGCTCCAATCATTTGATGTTTTTTGGCAACTTTCTTTTTGAGAATTTTTGTTTCAGCAACTAGCAGGTTTTTATCTAATGCATTTCTTACTGTAATCAGAAGTCTGTTCAGGTCAATAGGCTTCTGGATGAAATCAAATGCCCCTTTTTTGATACACTCAACTGCTGTATCAATATTGCCATGTCCGGATATCATTACAACAGGTACATCAATGTCTTTTTCCCTTAAAGCTGTTAAAAATTCAATTCCATCCATTTCCGGCATTTTTATATCAGAAAAAATCACATCAAAGATTTCTCCGGATGCCATTTCCAATCCGGTTTTACCGTTCTCTGCCATCTTAACCTGATGTTTTTCAAATTCAAGAATATCCTTCAAAGTATTCCGGATGCTTCTTTCATCATCAATAACTAATATTTTCGCCATTTTATGAATGATTAAAAAAATTATAAATCAAATCCAATGTCTTTTCTGAAATAATGCTTTTCAAATGAAATTTTTTGAGCGTTCATAAAGGATTTTTCCAGGGCTTCATTTTTATCTTTACCATATGAACTGATTGCCAAAACCCTTCCTCCGGAACTTACCAGATTTCCACCCTTCAATGTAGTTCCTGCATGGAAAACAATACTGTCAGATACAGTCTCAACTCCTGAAATTA
This sequence comes from Paludibacter sp., assembly GCA_044351455.1. Classification (GTDB taxonomy): domain Bacteria; phylum Bacteroidota; class Bacteroidia; order Bacteroidales; family Paludibacteraceae; genus Paludibacter. Next base: position 15,023 of record JBILFS010000009.1, read on the forward strand.
TTTTCCCTTTTTCATATGCTTCCGGATAACCTCCGGATACCATCATGACTGTCACTGCACTTCTTTCATCAAACACAACATTTTTCTCATTAAGATTACCTTCAGCCACTCCTTTTAGCAAATCTACAAAATCTGATTTAATGCGAAGCATGACCACTTCAGTTTCAGGGTCTCCCATTCTCGCATTGTATTCAATCACTACCGGTTCACCATCCACCTTAATTAAACCAAAGAAAATGAACCCTTTATAGATTATTCCT
>JBILFS010000209.1:0-4454 GCA_044351455.1 Paludibacter sp.
AAAAGTTTGTATGATGAAGCTGAAAGATGGTCGGACGACCTTACTATTGCTGCTGAACGTAAAATGTTGCGTACGCCTTCAAATTACGGATATTTTACATTGGCCTATAATATCTCGAAGAAATTCGCACTGGATGCTACCGGCACCTATACAGGAAGCATGCTGGCTCCACATCTCGCCGGATATATTGCCAAAGACAAACTGGAAATCACTCCATCATTTGTTGATTTAAATCTGAAAGGCAGCTACAATTTAAAACTGAATGGAATAGCCCTGCAAATCAGTGGGGGTGTGAAGAATATATTGAATAGTTATCAAAAAGATCTGGATTCCGGACCAAACCGTGATGGCAGTTATGTTTATGGTCCGCAAATTCCAAGGTCATTCTTTGTAGGGGTAAAGTTTGGGAATTGAACCTCCCAAACCTTACATCATACCATCAGAATTTATAAGAAATTCCTGAGTTAAAATGAATGCCCGGCATCGGATAGCCATAATTAATCTGATATGCCTGATTGAGCAGGTTATTACCCATCACAAAAACCTGAAGATTTTTAAGTGGCTGACATGACAATCGCGCATTTAATAAAAGATAATCAGGCTGAATAACAGGCTCTGAAGCAATACTTGCAGGTATCGACGTGTATAATTTCTCAATCAATTGCGTATTGATATTCAGATTCCATATTTTATATGTGTAATTTGCACTGATATTCAATTGTTGGCGCGGTGCAGCAATAACCGGTTTGGACAAATCCAGATAGCTATAATTGGCATGCAGGAATAGTTTTTTGCTGATGGCATATTTTGCAGAAAATTCAATGCCCTGATTGTCAAAAGATCCAACATTCTGTCGTTTAGCGGTTAGCCCTTGTCCAACTACCTGAATTAAATTATCCCCTTTAATTTTGTACAAGCTTAGCTCAATATTCAATCGTTGATTGAGAAGAGATTGCATCCAGCTAAGTTCATAATTCATCATCCTTTCCGGCAACAAATCCGGATTGGGTGCATATAAAAACATCTCCATCACGGTCGGATTGCGGAAACCTTTGGATACATTGAATTTAAAACTTGTTGAATAGAATGGTTGATAAGAAATCCCGCCCATGGGAATGAGTTCCCGGCCATATCGCTCATGGTTCTCCAAACGTAATCCGGCACTCAGGGTGATTTTTTCGAGCAATTGCTGTTGCGCATATGCGTAAAAAGCCAATTCATTCACTGTCAGCAAAGAATCCTTAAACTTCGTTTGATTTACAACTCCACCATACTGTTTGAAATCGGTACCAAGCGTTACCAATGTTCCAGTAGAAAATTTATAAGATTGATAAAACATCAAACCACTGTTCCTGTCGGTTGATTGAAACCCATCAGAAAGTATATGTTCGCCGAAATTATGGTAGATTTTCAGGGCTCCCTCCAGTTTTCCGAATTTACTATCCAGCGATAAAGCCGTTTTCCCTCTGACAATATTTATATTAAACGGTTTTGGCTGAGGCAAATAAACCGAACCATTGTCATTGGCATTGTATTTTGCCAGACTGATATCCGCACTAAGATTTAAATGCTCGTTAATTAAATACCCAAGTTTCGAATACGCATTGGTGATGGCAAAATCTGTATTCTCCCGGATTCCGTCGGTACGATCATGATTCACCGAAGCCAGCATGCTGAACTTTTTAACCTTATACCCGACTGTTCCGAAATACTTCTGTGTATTATAAGAACCATAGCCCAAACCGGCATTTCCGCTTAATCCTTCCTTATTGTTTTTTTTCGTGATGATATTGATAACACCACCCATCGCATTAGAACCATATAAAAACGAACCCGGACCACGAATGACCTCAACCTTTTCAACATCCGAAGCCACATAGGCATCGGCAAGCGGATGACCAAATATACCCTGATATTGCGGATGCCCATCAATCAGCATCAACACACCCGTATTGGGCGAACCACCTATGCCCCTCATGGTTATTGCCCCTGAACCCCCTGCAGCGACGCCAAATCCCAGCACATTTCTGCCCGTTACGAACACACCCGGCACATATGCATTCAATGCCGGTAGAATATTAATCTGACCTGTATTTTCGAGTTCCCGGCTGGAAATCTGTGACACCGATAATGGAACCATTTTTCGTGAAATACCAACTTTAGAGCCGGTGACAACAATTTCATTTAATTGAACAGAATCCTGAATATTTTTTTCTGCAAAAACAATAAGTGAAGAAAGGGTAAATAAAACGAATGTAAGGGTTTTAATCATTATAATTTGAACGATTTAAAATTTCGTTACAAATATAAACAACAATATTCAGGATTAGTTTAAGTTTTAATTTCAGGTTAGATTAATATTCTGTTTCTAACTATTTTTAACTTTATTATTCAGCAGACCAGGGTGAATCTAAGATTATGCTTATAACCTGAACGACAAACCTAATTTTCCACCATTGAAAGCATTTCCACCTCCGAATTCGAGATTAATCCCAAGGCTGTTTGTGAAATAATAACGGGCACCAATCTGACCGCCCAAACCCAGACTCGAACTATGATTACCTGTATAACCATCCGGAGAAGTCCAGACGTAGAAACCAACATTAGCTCCTGCATAAAAATCCCAACGGGGCGAGATCTTCAGCAGATTATTAAAATGATAATTTGCATTACCTGAGAGACCAAAGATGTTGTGGTTGAAATAATTATTCTGCCAGTTTTCATTATATGCTCTGAAAGAAGCTTCTGCTCCGATAGTGACATCACGCAAAATGCTGTGATCGAATCCGATATAAATCGGAATACCTGAATCTGACAATCCGAGACCAAGGTTAAGTTGCGAAGAACCCACATAAAGTGGACTTTGACAAAATGCAAAACCAGTTGCGAGGATGAATGCAATTGTGATTAATGTTTTTTTCATACAATTTTTTTTATGGAAATTTTTAAATGATTTTTTTATTGATATTCTTCATTATTTCTTGGTGAATAACGATTTAAAACCTGAGATAATATTCATTATATTGTTATTGATTAACATGTTAGAGAATTTCTCGACCAAAACAGCGCTTAAGTAACCCTTCAGGCTCCGGTGTTTTCCAAGAATCAAATCAATTATAAGGTCAACTACTAAATTAACACTCATTCCGGCGAGTTCAAATGGTCGCTCCTGATTTTCTGTTTGTTTGAAAAGTGAAACCAGATTCAGTGAAGAAATAATATCCCTGAATGATTCCTGCAATTCCAATTCCTGTATATCTTTATGCATATTCAACTCTGCGATACGCAACATTAATTCAGAATGATTTGAGATAATCTTTTTTTCCATGGTTTGCTTTTTATTATTCTTTTTCTTCAAGAATTTTTTTGATAATTTTATCCCGAAAAGGATTCTCGATAATTTTTTTCCGCCCTATCAGCAATACAACAGCAATCAATAAATTGAAACCCGAAACAATTGCAAAACCAGTATACAAATCGTTAAACAATGTTGAAAGATACAAACCTGCTCCAATGTTCAGACTTATCACAAACATAAATAAAAACACTCCTACAATGATTGATGTGATAAATTTTGGACCTATGTTTGATAAATGCCTGGTTGCTTCAAGTTTGATTATCTCTATATTTAATATAAAGTATCGTTTAAGACTGTCGGATAACTCCCCGATCTTATTTAATTCAGTCATATTTTTCAATATTTTACGAACAATTAAAATTTCTTTTCTGAAGATTTGCTTATCCAACCGGAAGTTGTAAATTTCCGATGGGATATTCAAATATTACTTTTCATTTTTGACAGCATTTTCTACTTTGTGCTTCACATTTTCATAAACTTCTTCCTCTTTATCTTTTGCACTTTGCTCAAGTTCTTCTGCCTTTCTGCGTAAAGCAGCAGCTTCATCTGTCATTCTCTTTTTAATGTCATCGGCAATATCCTTTGCCCCATCGATAATGTTACTACGTGTTTTGCTGCCTTTTTCAGGTGCAAATAAAATTCCAAGTGCTGCACCGGCTAATACACCAACTACCAAAGCACCCACTACTTTTGCTGTTCCATTTAAATTGTCCATTGTTTTTGTTTTTATTTGTGATTAATAATATTGCTACAATTCTTAATTCTTTATCTGACGACAAACTTAAGAATGTTACTACACGGCAAAGATGAGATTAATATGGGAATAACAAATTACACATTTTTGTAAATTAATTACATCATTCACACATCAAAGAAAATCACTATCTTTGCAGCCCAAATATAAAAATTTTCAAATGGCTCTTCAATGTGGTATAGTAGGGTTGCCTAATGTTGGTAAATCCACCCTTTTTAATTGTTTATCGAATGCAAAGGCTCAGGCAGCCAATTTCCCCTTTTGTACTATCGAACCAAATGTTGGCGTTATTACTGTTCCTGATGATCGACTCAACAAACTTGCGGAATTAGTTAATCCACA
>JBILFS010000210.1:0-4443 GCA_044351455.1 Paludibacter sp.
AATTATATGATCAATTTTGCAAATAAGATTTTACTGATAGCAGGTTTTGCCCTTTTTCTTAATCAGGGCTTTTCTCAAACGTCGAATTACAAATATGTAAACACACTTTTTGGTGCTGCATATACCGACCATGGCAATACTATTGTTGGTCCGCAACGTCCCTGGGGTGCAATAAGTCCGGGGCCCGACTGCACTCCACGTGCCTGGATGACAGATGGATATGATGTGGATTTACCCATTGTTGGTTTTAGTCAGATACACACCAATGGTGCGGGTGGTCCGGGGCATTATGGCAATTTTCTATTTTCACCTCAAATAGGGCTAAGTACCCGAAAGGGTGGTTCGGCTTCAGAAAAGAAAGATGAAGTAACCAAGGCCGGATACTATGCTGTAACACTAACCCGTTATAATATCCGCACAGAAATTACTGCTTCACACAACGCCTCTATTTACCGTTTTACTTATCCGGAATCAAACGATGCTTCATTTGTAATTGACATGTCGCACAATATTCCGGGTGATGTAACGAGGGGCACTGCCGGATATTTACTCGAGGGAGATTTTGAGATTATTCCGGAGAAAAATAAAATTCAGGGATGGGGTAGGTATATAGGAGGTTGGTGTTCTACTCCTTACACGGTATATTTTACAGCAGAATTTTCAAAACCTTTTAAAAGTAGTGGTGTCTGGCGCAATGATAAGTTGATGGAAGGCACAAAATCAATAAAAATTACTGAGGATATCCCTCTTTTACGATATAATAAAAATACCCGACAAGAGGAGTGGAATCCTGACTTTAAAACACCCGACAGAATAGGAGGCTTTATTCGTTTCGATACCCAAACAGATGAACAAATCTACGTAAAAGTGGGGCTTTCGCTCAATAGTATTGAAAATGCAGAAAAGTTCCTGAGAAATGAGATTACAGGTTATCATTTTGAAAAAGTAAGAACAGAAACTGAGAAAGCTTGGGAGAAAGAACTCAGCAGAGTTACCATCAATTTGGGTGATAATTTCAAGGGTGTAAACGGAGCAAACGATTATGAAGTGTTTTATACATCTCTCTATCATTCAATGCTTATGCCCCGCAACCGCACAGCCGATGCTCCAAAAAACTGGAATAAAAATGTGCCGTTTTATGATGATTTCAGTGCATTGTGGGATACCTATCGTACACTTCATCCATTTATGATAATTGTTAATCCGCAATTAACTGCAGATGTAATAAACTTTTACACAGAGTATTATAAACGAAATGGTGTTGTAGGCGATGGTATTCAGGCTCAGAAACTGAGAATATATTCACTCGGAAGAGCCAATCAAGCTTTTCGCTATCGTTGGAATCAGGGCAGTGATGCCATCGATAATATCGTAGGAGATGCATTTGTAAAGAAAATTCCGGGAGTATTCGATTGGAATGAAACTTATAAAATGATAAAAAATAATGCCGACAACATGCGATGCGACACTTATCTCGAAAACGACAGGGGATGGATACCCGGCGACAAGGGTGGTAAAGTTGTATTTACTTATGAGGGAAAAGAGCATGAGTGCCCGGTTTTTTGCAATGTGTCGCAAGCATTAGAGATGAATTTGAGTGATTATTGCGTAGCTCAGGTTGCCAAAGGACTTGGGTTCAAAAAAGATTATAAACGATATATGAACCGCAGCAATAAGTGGACTGAAACATGGAACCATGATATTACTTTGCGTAACTATATTGAAAATCATGATGTGAAGCATGCTTTTGGTCCCGCTAAGAATCTTAAAGATCAGGCTTGCGAATCAATATGGGATATGAAAGGGTGGTTTGGTTCAAAGAATGTTGACGGAAAATTTGATGGTCCGGGAGAGTATCACGAATCTCCATTAACCGATTATATGTTTTTTGTTCCTCACAATATCCCTAAGGTAATTAAGCTTATGGGCGGCAAAGAGAATTTTATTAAAAGATTGGATAATACCAAAATTGCTGCCTGGAATGAACCAGGATTCTTAGCATTAAGAGCTTATTATTATGCCGGAAGACCTGACAAGGCAATGCCACGTATTCGTGAAACGATGAAAATGTGGACGGAAGAAGCTGGTTTGAAGTATCCCGGTGATGATGATAGTGGTGCAATGAGTACCTGGTTTATGTTTTCGGCTATGGGCTTCTTCCCCAATGCCGGAACAACAGATTACTTTGTGAATGGACCGCTTTACCCCGAAATTGAGATCAAATTAGGAAATGGAAATACATTGAAAATTATCGGCAAAAATGCTTCGTGGGATAACTATTATGTACAGTCGTTTAAAATAAATGGTAAATCTGTGAATAAAACCATTATTTCTCATGAGGATATCATGAATGGTGGAGTTTTTGAATTTGTAATGGGAAATAAGCCTTCAAAATGGGGCGTTAAATAGAATAGTATGATTAGTAAAATTATTAGTACGGCAATCGCCTTGACCCCTTTTGTAAGTTATGCATCTGATACAAAACGGCCTAACATTATCTTTATACTTACTGATGACCACCGGATGGACGCACTCGGTTATGCCGGAAATCCGATTATTAAAACACCAACATTGGATAAGTTGGCTCGTGAAGGAGTATATTTCCGAAATGCTATGGTAACAACACCCATCAGTGCAGCCAGTCGTGCGTCGATTTTGACTGGTTTATACGAACGAACTCATGGTTATACTTTTCAACAAGGGCCATTGAAAAAACCGTATATGGACATATCTTATCCGGTACTCCTACAGGAAAATGGATACTATACCGGCTTTTTCGGAAAATTGGGAGTCGACTATAAAGATGCCGACAAATTGTTTGATGTGGCAAATATTTACGACCGGGCAGAACGGATGAAAGATCGTAGAGGCTATTTTTATAAAAAAATCGATAACGATACGGTCCATCTCACTCGCTTTACCGGTCATGAAGCACAAAATTTCTTACGAAACGTCCCTAATGATAAACCCTTTTGCCTTTCGCTGAGTTTTAGCGCACCACATGCTCAGGATCATGCTAAAGAGCAGTTTTTCTGGCAACCCAAATCGGATACGCTGTATAGTAATGTACGAATTCCTGACCCTTTACTCAAAGACGACAAATATTTTAATGCGCTGCCAAAAGAAGTGCGTGAAGGATTTAACCGCACACGTTGGTATTACAGTTACGATACTCCAGAGAAATACCAGGAGCATTACAAAGGTTATTATCGGATGATTACTGAAGTAGACGATGAAATTCGTGATTTACAGATACTACTCAAAGAAATAGGGCTGGCAGACAATACTGTGATAATTTTTATGGGCGACAACGGCCTGTTTAAAGGTGAGCGGCAAATAGCCGGAAAATGGTTGATGCACGACTTGTCAATTCGTGTGCCCATGATAATTTTTGATCCCCGTCAGGCGAAGCATAGTGATGTGAAAGATATGGTACTCAATATTGATATTCCAAAAACTATTCTTTCGTTAGCTGGTGTAAAAGTACCTGAGATATATCAGGGTGAAAGCTTGATACCCTATACCAAAGGTAGAAAAGCACCGAAAGTGCGTAAATCAATCATGTTTGAGCATTTATGGAACTTTAAACCAATACCTTCGAGCGAAGCAATTCGTACCGATGAGTGGAAATATATTCGGTATCGCACTATACAAGCACCCGAGGAGTTATATAATTTGAAAAAAGACCCATTAGAGGCAAATAACCTGGCCAACAATCCGAAATACAAAATAATAATTGAAAAACTTCGTAAAGCTTGTACCGCCCAAGCTGAAAAGTACAAAGCGGCTAAACTTTGTTCAGATGAAGTTGACCCAAGTGAAGTGAAGGTGAATTTCTAAAGAAAAGGTCTTTTAAAAAAATCTCTTAGTAAATAATAGCTCAATGTATTGGTACACAAACCTTTGTTCTATTACGTATTCAGGATATTTTCACCTTTGTTTTATTACAATAATATTATATTTTAACCCTTGTTTTGTTACAATTTTATATTTTCGCCCTGTAAAAATGGAATTTAATAGCCATTATTGACCCGAAAAAATGGAAATAATGCCATCATATTGGGTAGGGAAAATGGAAAAAACTGATATAATACCCTTGTACGCCATCAGTGAAATTTTCGCTGAAAAACCAATTCCGGCAGGATAATTTTAATTTCCTGATCGTCGTTGTCTTTTTTCCAGAAGATGATGTAGTTCACCCGAATGTCTTTGATTTCATATCCGGCAGTATGCAGGTTTTCAATCTGAAGCATGAAAGATTTGGAGAATTTCAATACCGGTTGATGGAAAATATTCTGACATTCATCGCCATTCAGCAGAAGTTTATTGCCACTCATCAGTTTGGAAATGTGAAATTGTTTGTACTTAAAAAAATCCAGCCACACATCTTTGTGACCCAACTGCATGAGTATTTCCCCGGGCAACTCATACTCATTTTTATCA
>JBILFS010000384.1:0-2878 GCA_044351455.1 Paludibacter sp.
GCGTAATTTTTTCAGGGATAATATTGGAGGTGTTAATATCCACTACTGATGATAGCCGGCCACCGTATTCGGCAGGGATACCCGACTTGATGAACCGCATACGTCCGATAATATCCGGATTGAAGACTGAAAAAATCCCCAAAACATGGGTGGGGTTTTGAATCGGACTGCCATTGAAAAGTATCAGATTCTGGTCGTTGTTGCCTCCGCGTACATACAATCCCGAACTGGCTTCGCCCGATTGTGAAACGCCACCCATAAATTGTAATGCTTTTAAAGGGTCGGTTTCGCCGGCTAAGCGTGGCAGCAGTTTGATTTCATCCATATCGAGTGCTACTCCTCTTGCCCCTGCTTTGATGTGTTCATCAGCTTTGCGGGCATTGATTTCAACCTGACGGATGTTAAATATTTTTTTGGTGATGGAACTGCTGTCGGTTGTGTCTTTGAGAAGGCAAATCATCAGCCATTTCCGTAAGCTGCACTTCGCTTGCATACGGTAACAAAAATAACAGCCCGTGCGGGGTATGATCTTGTTGTGGTTGATCATTTTTTTTAATAAGTTTATTGTCCTGATATGCTCTCTATAATTTCACGATTCGCTCCAACACTTCAAACACAATCGGGCAGGTTTCGGCATTTTTAACCGAAAGCTGATAGATTTGATAAAATTTTTTCCGGTCGGTGTGCGGATATTCCCTGCAGGCTTTGGGGCGACTTTCGTACACTGCACAATAATTATCCTGTCCCAGAAACGGACATGGCATCGTTTTAAATACCAAATCATCATCTTCATCTTTCCGCAAATATTTATCAGCAAAATCTCCCGGTTTCATTCTGAGGGTTTTAGCAAGCAAATCAGCATCAGCGCTCAGAATTCGCGGTCCCAGACTCCTGCAACAATTTCCGCATTGCAAACAATCAATTTCAGCACTCACCTCCTCATGAATGGCCGCAATGGTTTTATCCATCTTTTCCAGTTTCTTCCTGTTTTTCTTCAACCAGTTATTCCATTCGGGTTTTCTTTTTGAAGACAGTTCCTTTAAATCTTTGATATTAAGCATTATAATATACTTATTCAGTGGTTTTTATGAGTCACTAAAGGTATGTAAATTCACTTATTTCACCAAAAATTAACGTCATTATAAAAAAAGAAGTATCTTTGCAGCCGGAAAAATCAAACTATTTGCTATTATATGAGTAGACTTAGCGATGTATTAGGGCAGTATGATGCCCCTCAAAAAGCACAGGCTATAGGGCTTTATCCTTACTTTCGACCCATTGAATCTGATCAGGACACAGTTGTAAGCATTCACGGTAAACCTGTTTTGATGTTTGGATCCAATAGTTATCTCGGATTAACCAATCACCCCCGTTTAAAAGAAGCAGCCATCAAAGCCATCGAAAAATATGGTACAGGTTGCGCAGGTTCACGATTTCTGAATGGCACACTCGACATTCATATCGAACTTGAAAACAGGCTGGCTCAGTTGGTGAACAAAGAATCGGCCCTGGTTTATGCTACTGGTTTCACGGTGAATTCAGGTGTGGTATCCTGCATTACAGGTAGAGAAGATTACCTGATTTTTGATGAGTTCGATCATGCCTCTATCGTTGAAGGAAAGAGACTTTCATTTTCTAAACAGTTGAAGTACAAGCATAATGATATGGATGCCCTGGAAAAACTGCTTTCGAGATGTGAGCCTGAAAAAGTAAAAGTGATAGTCATTGATGGTGTTTTCAGTATGGAAGGTGATGTGGCAAAACTTCCGGAAATCGTGGCTCTCTCTAAAAAGTACAATGCTTCTATCATGGTTGATGAAGCACATTCGCTGGGTGTATTCGGGAAAACAGGTGCCGGTATTTGTGAGCATTTCGGTGCTTCTCAGGATGTCGACCTGATCATGGGAACATTCAGTAAATCATTAGGAACAATCGGAGGATTTATTGCTGCTGATGAGAAAATCATCAACTTTTTAAAGCATCATTCAAGAACATTGATTTTTAGTGCATCTATTACCCCGGCTTCAACTGCCTGTGTTATTGCGGCTTTGGATGTGATGGCTGAAGAAAAATGGAGACAGAAAGCGCTTTGGGACAATACAAACAGGGCAAAAGCAGGGTTTGTGAAAGCAGGGTTTGAAACAGGTACATCAGAAACGCCAATTATTCCACTGTATGTGAGGGATAATAACAAGACTTTTATGCTGACACGCATGCTGATGGATGATGGCGTATTTGTGAATCCTGTAGTTTCACCAGCAGTACGTTCGGAAGATTCCCTGATTCGTTATTCGCTGATGGCATCACATACTTTCGACCAGATTGATGAGTCGATTGAGAAGATTTCAAAAGCAGCCCGTACGCTCGGGATTATTGAGTAGTTAACAATAAGAGTATCTAATATAATGAAGAATAGAATAGCCTGAGGTTAGGTTGTTCTGTTCTTCGTTTTTCTTAAATAATATGATTACAGTTTCCAATCTTGCCATTCAGTTTGGCAAAAGAGTTCTTTTTTCAGATGTAAATCTGAAGTTTACTCCGGGCAATTGCTACGGAGTTATTGGTGCAAACGGGGCAGGAAAATCAACCCTGATCCGGATTTTAAGCGGCGATCTGGATCCTACACGCGGAAATATCCAGTTTGGTCCGGGCGAAAGACTTTCAGTGTTAAAACAGGACCACTTCGAATTCGATGAATTTTCGGTGATGGATACAGTGATGATGGGACATGAAGAACTCTGGAAAATCAAACTTGAAAAGGATGCCATTTATCTGAAGGAAGATTTTACAGATGAAGATGGTATCAGGGCTTCGGAACTGGAAGATCGTTTTGCAGAACTTAACGGATGGAATGCCGAAAGTGATGCGGCTGCGCTGT
>JBILFS010000020.1:0-12257 GCA_044351455.1 Paludibacter sp.
ATGAAAGAAATCAGTGGTAAAGAGAAGGTGAAAATCCTGCTTGCCAGAGCGCTTTTCGGTAACCCCGATAATTTATTACTCGATGAGCCAACCAATGACCTGGACGTAGAGACGGTTATCTGGCTCGAAAATTATCTGGCCAATTACGATAATACAGTCCTGGTTGTATCGCACGACCGTCATTTTCTGGATGCAGTAAGTACCCATTCGGTGGATATCGACTTCGGTAAAGTGCAGCTGTTTGCAGGAAATTATTCTTATTGGTACGAATCAAGTCAGCTCGCTCTCAGACAACAGCAAAACCAGAATAAAAAAGCGGAAGATAAACGCAAGGAACTGGAAGAATTTATCCGCCGTTTCAGCGCCAATGTGGCCAAATCGAAACAAGCGACCAGTCGCCGCAAGATGCTTGATAAATTAAATGTGGATGAGATTCAGCCTTCAACAAGAAAATATCCGGGTATTATTTTTACTCCCGACAGAGAACCGGGGAATATGGTGCTTGAGGTGCATGGTTTGGGAAAAGTTGCTGAGGATGGCACTGTGCTTTTCAGGGATGTGAATTTCAATGTGGAGAAGAATGATAAAATCGCTTTTGTATCCAAAGACCCGAGGGCGATGACTGCCTTTTTTGAGATAATCAACGAACTGGATAAGAATCACGAAGGTTCGTTTAACTGGGGACAGACCATCACGCATGCCTATCTTCCGCTCGATAATTCGGAGTTCTTCAATACCGATTTGAACCTGGTCGACTGGCTGGGACAGTATTCCGACGATACTACTGAGTTTTTTATCCGCGGATATCTGGGAAAAATGCTTTTTACAGGGGAAGAAATCTACAAAAAAGCCAGCGTGCTTTCGGGTGGTGAAAAGATGCGTTGCATGATTTCGAGAATGATGCTTCGTAATGCCAATGTGATGGTGCTCGATTCTCCGGCCAATCACCTCGACCTGGAATCGATTCAGGCCTTCAATAACACACTGATTAACTTCAAAGGTAATGTATTGATGGCATCGCACGACCGCGAATTTATCCGTACCGTGTGTAACCGAATCATCGAAATTACACCGAATGGCATCATCGACAAACAAATGGATTATGATGATTATTTGATGTCGGAAGAAATTAAGGAGGTAAGGAAAAGGCTTTATAAATAAGTTGCGCTCAGAAATTAGTTTGATGTTTTGCTTTTGACAATCTTGTTAATGTTTGATTGTTGTAATTCATTTTCAGGTTTAATGATTCAATTATTAAAAAAAAAACGTTATTTTTGCGCTAAGAAAATAATGGTTAACCAGACCACCTTTCTTAACAATAAATATTAAACTGATGACTGATTTCTCAAACATTTGCTCTTTCATACGCGCTACTTTCCACGAACCTGAAACATTCATTCCTTTACACGACCCGCGTTTCATTGGCAATGAAAGAAAATATCTTGCCGATGCCATGGATTCAAACTTTGTCTCCAGCGTGGGTGCCTATGTAACCCGTTTCGAAAAAATGTGTGCCGAATATACCGGTGCAAAATATGCAGTTGCGGCTGTGAATGGTACTTCTGCACTACATATTGCCTTACTCCTGGCTGGCGTCCGGCGGGAAGATGAAGTCCTTACGCAGGCGCTGACTTTCATTGCCACAGCCAATGCCATCAGCTATACCGGCGCACAACCCGTATTTCTGGATGTAGATAAGGATACCCTTGGCCTTTCGCCTGCTGCCGTGGAAAAATGGTTAAGCGAAAATGCCGAAATTCGTGAATCAGCTGGTACTTTCAATAAAAAAACCGGTCGCCGCATTGCAGCCTGTGTACCCATGCATACTTTCGGTCATCCGGTGAAAATCAAAGCTTTAAAAGCTGTGCTGGATGCCTGGCACATTCCGCTCGTGGAAGACGCTGCCGAAAGCATGGGTAGTTATGTGGAGGGTCAACATACGGGAACTTTCGGATTGTTGGGTGTGATCAGTTTCAATGGCAATAAAATCATTACAACCGGTGGTGGAGGCATGATTCTGACGGATAATGAGGAGCTTGCCATCAAAGCCAAACACATGACCACCCAGGCTAAGATACCTCATGCCTGGGAGTTTAGACACGATATGATTGGCTATAATTACCGGCTTACCAATTTGGCGGCTGCCCTTGGTTGCGGACAGATTGAGAGTTTACCCCGATTAATAGAATTGAAAAGGGAACTGGCAATTCAATACATAAATTTCTTTGCCGGAACTGATTTTCAATTCGTTACCGAGCCGGAAGGATGCGTGTCGAACTATTGGCTCAACGCTATTATCACCAAAGACAGGCAACAAAGGGATGCGTTGCTGCAATATACAAACAGTCAGGGTGTGATGACCCGCCCCATCTGGGAATTAATGAACCGTTTGGAGATGTTTGCGCATTGCCAAACCGACGAACTTAAGAATTCCATATGGTTGGCCGACAGGGTTGTGAATATTCCGAGTAGTGCTATTGTGCCGGGGTATTATAAAACATAATAGAATCTCATTTATCAGCTAAAATTAATTTAGTTCAGTAAAAGTTGAAATTTTATTGTTAAATAATTCGAATATTTCGTTTGTTTCGAATATTTCGTTTATTTTTGCATTATTAATTTTAAATATATATGCAAATAATTGAAAATATAACTCGTCCCACAAAGGAAGAACAGATTGCTGCAATGAGATCTTACGATGTTTTATCCAATAGCATTAAAGCTATAAAAGATAAGAATCCGGAGATAGAAATTGAAGAAACACGGGAAAAGATAAGAGTTCCATTGAATGCTTTGAAATTGTTGATGCAAATACTCAAGGAGACCAGTCAGGGAAGACCTGTCTCGATTGTACCAATAGCAACTGAATTAACAACACAGGCTGCATCTGAACTGCTTGGATGTTCCAGGCCGTATTTTATAAAATTACTGGAATCCGGAGAAATAAAATTTACTAAGATTGGTAAACATCGCAGAATCAGATATGAAGATGTTGTCAGTTATAAGAAAAAAATGAAAGACCAGCAGGAAGTTCTTATTAATGAAATCATGATGACTGACGAAGAGGCGGGGATGTATGATTCATAGTGTGAAATTTAAATGATTATGAAGTACTTGATATCCTAAGAAATAATGGCTTAAATGATACAGCAAACTATTTACATGCTCTTCTATAGATAATAATATTTATGCAAACAAATTTTAATCTCGATAATTTTATCAGCCAATACGTAACTGGTCGCCCTGAAAGCCTCCTCAAAGCTGATTTTGAGAAATTCAACACCGAACTCAACAACCGCATCAATGGTCGGAAAGTGTTGGTAATTGGGGGTGCCGGCACCATTGGCTCATCGTATATCCGGGCTATCCTCAGGTTTAAAATCGCTAAACTGGTTGTCGTGGACATCAACGAAAATGGTCTCACAGAACTTGTACGCGATTTAAGAAGCTCGTTGGGCTACCATATCCCCGACGATTTCATCACCTACCCCGTGAATTTCGGCGACCGTGTCTTCAGTAAAATTTTCGAAGCGCATGGTCCTTTCGATATTGTTGCCAATTTTGCCGCCCACAAACATGTGAGAAGCGAAAAAGACATCTTTTCCATCGAAGCCATGATTGAAAATAATGTGCTGAAAGCCAGAAAACTGCTCGACATGCTGCTGGAAAATCCGCCGGAGCATTTCTTTTGTGTTTCAACCGACAAAGCAGCCAATCCGGTAAACATCATGGGCGCCAGTAAAAAGCTGATGGAGGAACTGATTATGGCTTATGCCGACAGACTCCCGATTAAAACTGCCCGTTTCGCCAATGTGGCTTTTTCCAACGGAAGTTTGCCGCTTGGCTTTTTAGACCGGCTCCAGCGACAACAACCCTGGTCGTGTCCGTTGGGCATCCGCCGTTTCTTTGTATCGCCTCAGGAATCGGGAGAAATTTGCCTGATGGCCTCCATCATGGGCGAATCGGGCGACATTTTCTATCCGCAATTAGATGAAGAAAAAGACATGATACCCTTCGACCGCATTGCCATTGATTTGCTGCACACGCTTGGTTATGAGCCGGATATTTGTAAATCGGAAGAGGAAGCCAAAGAAAAAGCCGTATTAATTTCGCAGGGAAAAGGAGATGCCGGCAAATATCCAATCTTCTTTTTCGGCTCTGACACTTCCGGAGAAAAATCCTTTGAAGAATTCTTCACCGAAGAGGAACAACTCGACGAAGAAACCTTCATCAAACTGGGTGTGGTAAAGAACTCCAAAAAGCGTAATATCGCTGAAATTGATGAGATTTTTCATCAGTTGGCGACGCTTTTTGAATCGGGCAATATCACCAAAAAAGAGATTGTGGATATACTGAAAGTATACCTGCCAAACTTTGAACACATTGAAACCGGGAAGGGACTAGACTCGAAAATGTGATGGCAATATCTGCCAAACCCGGAAGTAAAAATGCGCCAAAGTCGGAAGTGAAAAGTCGCCAAACCCGGAAGTAAAAAGCCGCCAAAGTCGGAAGTGAAAAGCCGCCAAAGTCGGAAGTGAAAATGCGCCAAAGTCGGAAGTAAAAGTTTGCCAAATCCGGAAGTTGTTGTATATTTGCAGTCAATTTATACAGGAACATTATGGGCGAAAAGACTTATTTATCAAGATTTTGCGATGCTGAATTGCAAATAGCATTGCAGTCGGCCGGAGCTGTGCTGATTGAAGGCGCAAAATGGTGCGGAAAAACACGTACTGCGAGTATTGTTTCAGGTAGTGTTTTGTCGATGCAGGACCCTGATAATGCTGCTGCAAATAAAGTGTTGGCTGATACCAAACCATCATTACTTTTAAAAGGAGAAACACCCCGTTTAATTGATGAATGGCAGGTTGCACCTGTTTTATGGGATGCCGTGCGTTATGAGGTCGACAGAAGACAGGAAACCGGTCAGTTTATTTTAACAGGTTCCGCAGTTCCTGTTGATAATGCAACTTCACATACCGGTACCGGACGTATTTCCCGTATGCTCATGAGGCCAATGAGTCTGTATGAATCACTTGAATCATCCGGTTCGGTTTCTTTGCGGGATTTGTTTGTCGGAAATCAGGAGGTGGAAGGTATTTCCGGTTTATCAATTGAAAATATAGCATTTGTGTTGTGTCGTGGAGGTTGGCCTGCAAGTTTAAGGCTAAGCGATTCTTATGCATTGCGCATGTCCCGGGATTATGTTGAAACTGTTATCAATCATGATGTGTCGCGGGTAGATGATGTTGAGAAAAATCCCGAAAGAATCCGCATGCTCCTGCGCTCGTTGTCACGCAACATCAGCACTTTGGCAAATCATCAGACAATCAAATCCGATTTGGAGTCAACCGATTTAACTTTGTCGGATAAAACTATCAGTTCCTACTTAAATGCCTTGCGCCGTATATTTGTCGTGGAAGATTTGCCTGCCTGGTCGCCTTCTCTCCGCTCCAAAACAGCAATCCGTACCTCAGCAAAGCGACATTTTGTTGATCCCTCCATTGCTACTGCAGTGATGAGACTAAATCCTGATATTCTGCTGAAAGATTTTGAGTATTTTGGATTTCTTTTTGAAGCCCTTTGTACACGTGATATAAGAATTTATGCACAGGCAAATGACGGAGATGTATTTCATTACAGAGATAAGGGCGGACTGGAATCTGATTTAATTGTCAGACTGCGTGATGGACGTTGGGCAGCAATCGAAGTGAAACTTGGTAACAAACAAATTGAAGAAGCTGCAGGAAATTTATTAAAACTACAGTCGAAAATTAATGAAGATAAAATGGGTAAAGCTTCTTTCCTGATGGTTATTACCGGCGGACAATATGCTTATCGCAGAAAAGATGGCGTGCTGATTGTTCCCATCGGTTGCCTGAAAGCATAGTGTTTTGAGATAATTTTATTACATTTTCTTTGAAAACTTTCATATTTGGCAAAAAAATCGTATTTTTGCTAATGATTTATCATTAAAACTATTACTAACCGAAATTTTGATTGCATGGATAGAACTACTCAGGAAACCATTAATAATATCGACGAGCCTGTTCAGTCATTTCCCTATCAGGCTCCGGATTCGGAAGTGAAGGAGAAGTATCATGAACTTCTTGAACTGACGGAGCCTATCAAAATCCCGCTACTGAAACTTATCTTCGATAAGGTGATGGCAACTTTAATTTTAGTGGCTTGTTCGCCTATCATCCTTTTTTTGTTTATTTTTAATCTCATTGAAGGATTGCTGATTCCCGAAAACAGAGGACCGCTGTTCTTTTACTACAATGCAGTGAGTCATGGCAAGGTTTTCAGAAAATGGAAAATAAGACTGATCAAAGAAAAATACATCGACAAAGAATTACAGAAAACCGGCGACTGGCATGCCTATAAAAATGAATGGATGCCGGAAGCACGTACGCATATGGGGGCTTTTGTAAAGAAATTTTATATGGATGAAATCCCTCAGTTCTATTCTGTACTGAAAGGCGATATGTCGATAGTGGGTCCGCGCCCCTTAGCCATTCATCATTACAAAAGGGATTTGGAACAGGGTAATACTGTACGAAAATTGATTCGCGGTGGTTTGCTTGGATATGGTCATGTGCGCAAAGGTACAGCTGAATTCGGGAAACCTGTGTACGAATTTGAATATGTTTATCGCTACATTCATGGTTCTCAATGGGCTTTGCTGAAAACTGATTTGTACGTAATTATCAAAGGAATATTATTGATGATCAAGGGAGGGGGGCACTGAAGACTCATCTGGTTTCCGGTACTTCCTTCAAAAACTTAAAATATGACAAAAAAGCATTTGCTTGTGACCGGTGGCGCCGGTTTTATTGGATCAAATCTTTGTGACCATTTGCTTCAAAATGATTACAAAGTGACTTGTCTCGATAATTTTGCTACGGGACACCGGAAAAATATCGCACCTTTTTTACCTAATCCCGACTTTAACCTCATCGAAGGCGATATTCGCGATTTGGATACCTGCCGGAAGGCTGTGGATGGTGTGGATTTTATCATGCATGAAGCAGCATTAGGTTCAGTTCCCCGTTCTATCAACGACCCCATTACTTCTAACGATGTGAATGTGAGCGGCTTCCTCAATATGTTGGTTGCGGCACGGGATGCAGGGGTAAAACGTTTTGTTTATGCGGCCAGTTCTTCAACCTATGGCGATTCTGCTTCTTTACCCAAAGTAGAGGATGTTATCGGAAAGCCGCTTTCGCCTTATGCCATCACCAAATATGTGAATGAATTGTATGCGGATGTGTTTTCCCGGACCTATGGCGTGGAATGCATCGGGTTGAGATATTTCAATGTGTTCGGTCGCCGACAGGACCCGAACGGGGCTTACGCAGCAGTCATCCCGCTCTTTGTTAAAAAACTGATGAATTACGAAGCGCCTGTTATCAATGGCGACGGGGAAAATTCGAGGGATTTTACCTACATCGATAATGTGATTCAGATGAATATGCTGGCCATCGAAACAGAAAATCCTGAAGCTGTTAACACCGTTTATAACACAGCTTACGGAGAAAGAAATAATCTGAAACAATTAGTGAATTATCTGAAGGAGTTTTTGTCGGCTTACGATCCTGAGATTGCGAAGGTTGAACCGGTTTTCGGACCTTTCAGAGCAGGGGATATCCCGCATTCGCTGGCTTCAGTGGATAAAGCCCGCCGTTTACTGCATTATCAACCTCAATATTCTTTCAAACAAGGATTAAAGGAAGCAGTGAAATGGTATTGGGAAAACCTGAGAGAGAAATAATAATATTAAACCACAAAAGGCACAAAAGAAAGACTAAGGGAACACAAAAGATAAAATTTATTATGCAGTATGTCAATACAATACATTAAATTACTTTTAAAATTTCAAAACTAATTAATAATCAGAATAAATTCAGTTTTAAAATAATTCTTTTGTGTTCCCTTAGTCTTTCTTTTGTGCCTTTTGTGGTTAAAAAAAACACCTTTTGTGGTAAAAAAAAATCAATATGAATGAAATAAAAATTGCCGTTATCGGACTGGGATATGTTGGATTACCCCTTGCCCGCTTGTTTTCTACCAAATATAAAACTGTTGGTTTTGATATCAACAAAAACAGAATTACTGAATTGATGGAGGGGCGCGACTCAACCTTAGAGGTCGACGACGACTTGCTTCAGGATGCCATCAGCAATGGTTTTATTTGTACCAACGACCTGGATAAAATCCGCGAATGCAATTTTTATGTGGTAACAGTGCCAACTCCGGTGGATGAAAACAATAATCCTGATCTCACACCACTCTATAAAGCCAGTGAAACGGTAGGAAAAGTGATTTCAAAAGGAGATATTGTGGTGTACGAATCAACTGTGTATCCGGGCGTTACCGAAGAAGAATGTCTGCCTGTGGTGGAAAAAATTTCCGGTTTGAAATTTAACGAGGATTTTTTTGCCGGATATAGTCCCGAACGTATCAACCCGGGTGACAAACTGCATACGGTTGAAAAAATCAGGAAAGTTACATCAGGTTCAACTCCGGAAATTGGTAAAATTGTGGATGAGGTTTACAGCTCTGTAATTATTGCCGGAACACATCTCGCACCTACCATGAAAGTGGCTGAAGCTGCCAAGGTCATTGAAAATGCACAGCGCGACATCAACATTGCCTTTGTGAACGAACTCTCCAAAATTTTCAACCGCATGGGAATCAATACTTCCGATGTGCTGGAGGCTGCAGGTACCAAATGGAACTTCCTTCCCTTCAAACCGGGATTGGTGGGCGGACATTGCATCGGTGTTGACCCGTACTACTTAGCTCAGTGTGCACAAAGATATGGTTACCACCCCGAAATTATCCTGGCCGGACGCAGAATGAACGACGGCATGGGCGAATATGTGGCCAGTCAGGTTGTTAAACTGATGATTAAAAAAGGCATCCAGGTGGCCGGTTCCGAAATTCTGATGCTGGGCTTTACTTTCAAGGAAAACTGTCCCGATGTGCGCAATACCAAGGTTATCGACATTGTAAAATCTCTGAAGGATTATGATGTGAATCTGACGATTTACGATCCATGGGCAAGTGCCGATGAGGTGATGCACGAATACGGTGTTGCAATTGTCAACGAATTACCCGCTCATAAATCCGATGCAGTGGTTCTGGCTGTGGCACATGAACAATTTGCCGACCTCAATCCCGACAACCTGCTGAAACCAGCCCATGTCATCTATGATGTGAAAGGTTTCTGGAAAAATGTTGTGGTGGATGGTAGTTTGTGATTTTTAAACCACAAGAAGAAGGATATTTCACCACAAAAGGAACAAAAGGAAGACTAAGGGATCACAAAAGAGATAATAAATTCAGAAAATAGAGGTTTGAATTTTTAATTTGTGTAAACCGGTGTCATTCTGAGCGAAGCGAAGAATATAATTATTTTAAAAACATAACGAAAATTTATCACATTAAAAATTAACTTTTGTGATTCCTTAGTCTTCCTTTTGTTCCTTTTGTTCCTTTTGTGGTGAAAAAAACCTTTCGTGGTAAAAAAAAATAGAATGAAACACAGCTATCATATTTTTCTGTTACTATTGTTTATCCTTTCGTCCTGCGTAGAGGATATCGACAAGCCATTAGTGGTTACCGAAGTGACAACGACTCCCAACCCGGTGTCGGCCTGCGGTATCGCCTTTACTGTGCGCGACACTGCCTACATGATTACCGGTCGCGATGGCACCAAAGTAACCAACGATGTATGGCGTTTTGATGCTGCTTTATCAAACTGGACAAAAATATCAAAATTTCCCGGCATCCGACGTATCAACATGATTGCAGAAGTGGTGAACGGAAAGGTTTATGTCGGTTTGGGCTATAATCCCGCAAGCTGGTGGGGCATCAAAGAAAATTTCCTGAAGGATATTTGGCGCTACGATCCTGCACTTAATACCTGGGACTCAGTAAGAACAATTTTCCCCGGCACCGAGACCAACAATGCTGTTTCATTTGTGTACGACAATGAGATTTTTATCCTGCATGGGTTCGAATCGCACATCATCAACAGTCAGGGTTTCAGTCGAAAAGTAAGAAAATACTCGGTAAAGGATAATACCTGGACAGTTATGAACGACTTCCCCGGTTACATGCGTACCTCGGCGGTGGCGGTAACAAATGGTAAACAGATATTTGCCGGTACCGGCTATGCAACCTGGAACGAATACGACTGGTGGGAATATCTTCCACAAACTGACAGTTGGGAAAAACGTAAAAGAATGCCCGACAAGGGGAGAATCAATGCTTCGGCATTTACGGTTAACAACAGGATTTTTGTAACCGGAGGAAGATATTTTGCAGGAAAATATACGGCGGGCCATGTAAAAAAGGAAATCATGGAATATGTGCCGGATGAGGACAAATGGTATGTTGCAGGTGAACTGCCGCAGGGAACTGAAAATGCATTTACCTTTGTGGTTGGCAAAGAAGCCTATGTGGGATATGGGGAGGATGATACTGTGGCGAATGTGAAATTGTGGAAATGTACAGGGTTTTGAATTTAAACCACAAAAGGTATGTTTTTTTACCACAAAAGGAACAAAAGGAAGACTAAGGGAACACAAAAGAAATTATAAATTCAGAGAATCTGAACTATTTCACTACATTCGGAATTTGTATTTTAATGTGTGTAAACCGGTGTCATTCAGAGCGAAGCGAAGATTATAATTGTTGTTTAATAAAAATATCGAATTTAAAAATAACTTTTGTGTTCCCTTAGTCTTCCTTTTGTTCCTTTTGTGGTAAAAAAAAATAACCTTCAGAAGCGATAAAAACTTAATGAAACGATATATTACATATTTTCTCCTGTTGTATGTGTTGACAAATACGCATGCACAAATCAGAATTTCCGGGGAATCAAACACCCTGGCCGGTTTTGGCAGTAGCAGTGCGTTTTGGATTCAGAACAACAGCATGGGTCAGTTCAGTCGCGATAATTTCCAGCAGAACATCATCTTAGACATTCGTCGCGATATCAATCCTGAAAATAAAATTTTCGATGTAGGTGTTGGTGTAAAAGGGTTGGCAGGGCTAACAAATTCGGGTTACCGGCTGATACCCATGGAATATTACATTACAGGAAAACTCTGGATTTTCGATGCCATCATCGGAGCAAAGCAGCAACATTTCGGATTGCAGTCGGAAGACCTGTCCTCGGGTGGTTTTTTGCATTCAAATAACGCATTGCCTTTACCCGGAATAACAGCCGGTATTTTCGAATTTACACCCATTCCATTAACTGATAAAAGATTAGAGATCAAAGGATTGGTGCGCCATGGCTGGTTTGTTGACAATACATACGGAGAAAACATACTCCTGCATCACAAGCATGCCACAATGCGGTTTGGGGGTGACTGGCCGGTAAGATTTTCGTACGGTCTCGACCATGCCGCACAATGGGGAGGTACCCTGCCACGATTAGGACAGCAACCGGAAAGCCTGAGTGATTTTTACCGCATCTTTTTGGGAAAAGGAGGTGGTTCCGATGCCGATCTGGGCGATCAGATCAATGCATTGGGCAATCATATCATCTCACAACAACTGAATCTGGATGTCAGGATAAAAAACTGGACAGCCCTGTTTTACTGGCACAACCTGTCGGAAGACGGTCCGATTCGCTGGCCATGGTTAGCCATGAATTGGCGCGATGGATTGTGGGGAGTCCGGCTCAATGACGCAAATGGAAGCTGGATAAAAGAAATGACCTTTGAATTCATGAATGCCCTCGACAATTCAGGCCCGTGGCACGACAAGGACGGTATTGTTTTCGGCGGTGCCGACAGCTATTTCACCAATTACGACGACGACTGGGCATTCTACGGAAGAACCATTGGCAACCCGTTTATTCTGTCGCCGGATTACAATCAACCCGACAACATCAGGATAAAGTTCAATCACCTGAGAGCCTTTCATGCCGGCATCAAAGGCAACGCATTCAAATTTGATTACAGAATCCTTGCCTCACAGGTACGGTATTATCCCGACATGAAAGTCCCGGTATATAATGACCATTTTTTCGGACTGATAGAGCTCTCCCGCAACTTCGGAACGAAATTCCCTTTCACAGGGAGTGTGTCGGTTGGTGGAGATTTGGGCAGTATTACGGGGAATAATTTGAGTGTGATGGTGGGGGTGAAGAAGGAGTTGGAGGTGAAAAGGGGGAGATGAGGGAACTAAGTTTTTAATCAACCGTCAGGTTTTAAAAAAAATTACTTAAATTTGTGCCG
>JBILFS010000010.1:0-15165 GCA_044351455.1 Paludibacter sp.
GTCCACATCACGTGGAAAAGCAAGGTCGAAAATGAGCATTTTTTGATTGGGGGAGATGTGTTCGGGTTTTACCAGGGTGTGGGGTGCCGACGTGGCGCTTATCAAAACATCGGTATAATCGAGGAATGATTTCAATTCGTCGTACCGGAATGCCTTGCAACCGTAATGCGTGGCTACATGCTGCGCTTTTTCGTAATAGCGGTTGCCCAGAAAAATGGATAGGGCGCCTTTTGCTTTTAAAAAGCGGATGATGTCTTCGTTTAATTTATTGATTCCGAGCATGGTAATCAGGGCATTATTGAGTGGAATGTTTTCGTGTATCAAACATTCGATGACGGCCTGACTGTGCGACATGGCTCCTTCGGAAATGGCTGATTCTGTGCGGACGCGCTTGCCTGTTCGCAGGGCGTTTTGAAAGAGTTTGTGCAGGGATGCGGATAGTTTGTATTTTTCTGCTGCAGTCTGATAGGCATTTTTCACCTGTCCCTGTATGGCTGTTTCACCTATCAACGACGATTCGAGTCCGGAAACGACACTGAACAGATGTGTTGCAATGTGTTCCGGAATTTTTCCTTCGCCCCAGTACATTTCAATGCGATCGCAGGTTTGAAGTAATACATGCGGGGTGTTTTCGGGTATGCGAAGTGCTTTGAATATGGCTTCGCGTTCCGCTAAAGTAAAATCACGCTGGTTTATGGATTTGAATTGTACCATCCTGAATTAATGCTGTAATTTGATTTCTGATGTCAACTGCCTGAAAGGCATTGCGCGCATTGGTGCCTACTGATATGGTTACGTTGTCTTCCTTGTGTATGGCCGGCGATACAAAATCGCAAAGCATAGGTGCATCGCATACACTGGTCAGGATGCCTGCTTCTTCGGCATCTGCTTTTATTTGTGCGTTCAGTTCGTGGTCGCCTGTGCATACATATACCAGGAAAAATCCGGTTAAATCTCTTTTTTCGTATTCTTTCTCGATGAAAGTGAAGGGAAGTTTTCGTATTTCCTCCGTAAATGCAGGAGAAATGACCGTTACATTTTCAACAAAACGTGCCATGATGGTTCCTTTATGAGTTGCCACATTTCCTCCACCCACCAGCAGTATTTTTTTGTTGGTTACATTGATGGAAATGGGCAGAAATTTTAAGTCTTCGCGTTTCATATCAGCGTTGTATTATGCATGAAAATTTGTACCGTGGGTTGTGGCCCTGATATAACCTTTCCGTATCACAAAATCGCCGAAATGTTCGTCTTTGCTCCTGTTTTTGGCATAATCCGCCAGCAACGGTCTGAGTTCATTCAGTATTTCTTCTTCATTGAGCATTTCTTTGTAGAGCTTATTAAGTCGTTCGCCGGTGAAACCAGCTCCAAGATATAAATTATACCGACCGGGAGCCCGTCCCACCAGGGCAATCTCGGCCAGAAAGGGTCTTCCGCAACCATTCGGACAGCCGGTCATGCGGATGCTGATGGGTGTGTCGAATAATCCGTTTTCTTTCAGAATTGCATCAATTTTGTCGTTAAAATCAGGTAAATAGCGTTCGGCTTCTGCAAACGACAGGGCACAATAGGGTAGTGAGGCACAAGCAATTGAGTTTTGACGCAAAGCGGATAGTTTGTCGGTATTCAGAACCTTGTATTTCTTCAATAATGCTTCGATTTTTGGTTTTAATGCATTGGTTACCTGTGCGATAACTACATTCTGATTGCCGGTGAGGATGAAAGTGCCGGTATGAATCCGGGCTATTTCACGCAAGGCAGTTTTGGCATTGAATCCGCTTCTGTCGCCTAATTTTCCTCCTTCCACAAACATGCCATAATGCCATAAACCATCCTGACTTTGTAACCAGCCATATTTATCACCTAAAGTTTCAAAATGATAATCGCGGGCCGGTTCGAGTTTAATGCCTTTAGTTCTTAATATTTCAGCATGAAAGAATTCTAATCCTAACCGATCGACGGTATATTTCAGTCTTGCATTTTTTCTTTCCGAGCGATTTCCATGATCCCGTTGAAAAACAATGACAGCTTCTGAAACATCGAGCAATTGTTCTTTCGGGAGATATCCAACCACATCAGCCACACGTGGATAAGTGGCTGTATTGCCGAATGTATAGGCCATCCCGCCACCAATTGTCAGGTTGTAACCTGTTAATTTCCCGTTTTCAACTATCGCAATAAAGCCCAGGTCGTTCGATAATACATCGGTATCGTTGCGGGGAGGTATAGCAAAAGCAGTTTTGAATTTTCGCGGCAGGTAGGTTTTGCCATAAACAGGTTCTTCTTCCTTTTCACCACCGGCAATTAATTCGCCATCGAGCCATATTTCGTGGTAAGCTTGCGTCTTCGGCAGAAAATAATCCGACATCCGTTTAGCATCTTCAGCTACTTTAGCATGTACTATCGATTCGAAAGGATTGGCTGAACTCATCACGTTGCGGTTAACATCCCCACAGGCAGCAATGGTGTCGAGCAGGGTTTTGTTGATGTCCTGCATAGTGGTTTTCAGGTTGCGTTTGAGAACTCCATGCAACTGAAAAGCCTGTCGCGTGGTAAGTTTCAGCGTTTTATCGCCGTACTGATCAGCGAGGGCATCCAGATCGAGCCACTGCTTCGGGTTGGCTATGCCGCCCGGCACCCGAACGCGAATCAGATAACTGTAGAGCGGTTCCAGCTTTTGCTTTTTGCGCTCTTCATCGTAGTCGCGGTCCTGTTGCTGATAGGTCCCGTGAAACTTAATCAGCAACTGGTCATCGGCACGCAAAGCGCCCGTAATCGGGTCGGCCAGACTTTCACTGATCGTGCCTCGTAAACCCTCACTGTTTTCCTTCAGAATTTCAAAACTGCTTAATGGTCCGTCGCCATTGCCAGCCAATGATTTATAATTATTATCGCTCATAATCGTCAATTGTAAATAAGTAAATTGTACATCAATCAATAGACATCCTGTTGTAGTCTTTTCGTTTTTTCCAGCATATCCACATATTCCCGGGCTTGTTCTTTATTCAGTAAACCATGTATTTCCACGATTTTCAGCAAAGTGTCCAGCACGGCACGCGCCATATTTTTCATATCCCCGCAGATGTAAAAATGGGCACCATCTTCGAGCCATTGGAATATTTCTTTCCCGTTTTCCCATAATTTATCCTGGACATAAAGCTTTTTATTGCCATCGCGACTGAAAGCCACATCCATACGGGTCAATGCACCTGATTTCAGAAATCCCTGCCATTCAGTCTGATACAAAAACTCAGACTCAAAATTTCTGTTGCCAAAGAATAACCAGCTTTTTCCCGGATTTTCGCTCAGTTCACGATGTTGCACAAATGCTCTGTAAGGTGCAATTCCGGTACCTGCACCCACCATGATGATGGGAGTCTGGTAATTTTCCGGCAAACGAAATCCGGGATTTGGCTCGATGAAAACCGGAACAGTCTCATCATCAATCATCACATCCGAAAGATAATTGGAGCAGGTGCCTTTTTTATCCCTGCCGGCATGATGGTATTGAACAACGCCAACTGTTAAATGCACTTCGCCCGGAAAAGCTTTTGGACTCGATGATATGGAGTAATAACGTGGTTGAAGGGGACGCAGAATTTTCACCAGGTTCTCTGAAGAAATATCAGCATGATAATCTGTGAATAAATCCACAACATCCCGTCCATCGAGATAAGTTTTAAATTTTTCTGAATCAGAAGTTAATGCAAATAAAGATTCGTTTGGATAATACTCCAGAAAACGTTTAACGACATCAACCGTAATTTTAGATAATTCTAAATCGCGGTACAGCACATCCTCCAGTTTCTTTTCCTTTCCTCCGATATGCACGATGCTTCCCGCATCCAAACCGGTTACTGCCAGTACTTCATTGATTAACAGTACAGTGTTTACCGGAACCACCCCTGCTGCATCACCCGGTTGGTAATTCAAACCCGGATTATTTTCCGTACTGAGTTCCAGGTGAATGGTTTGGCGGTTGGAACCACGGCCATGCAAACCCACTTTTTCCAATACAGGCGCTTTAAAAGGATTATTGCGTGAGATAGCCGGAGTATCCTTTATCTTTGCAGCACCCAAAAATGAGAATTTCGGGTTTGAAACAGGTTTTGCAGGCGTATTCCCACCGAATGCAAGCAATGCTTCGGCAATCCATGCATCCGCATTCTGAGCAAAATCAACATCCAGGGTAGCACGTTTATACACCCTTTTTGCGCCCAGTTTTTCCAGTTGATTGTCGAAATCAATCCCCGTTTTACAGAAATGAAAATACGATGAATCGCCAAGACCGAGTACAGCAAAATTCAAATTTTCCAGTCTCGGAGCACGTTTGCCATGCACAAAATCATACAATTCCTTTGCAGCAAACGGAGGTTCACCTTCCCCGTGAGTCGAAACAATGATCAATACATTCTTTTCGTTTTGAAGATCGCGGGTTTTATAATCGGCCATGTTTTTAATATTGGCATTTATCCCTTTTTCAGAAGCCAGCTTATGAGCAATTTTAGCCAATCCTTCCCCATTACCCGTTCTGGAACCAACCAAAATTGTTAAATCTTTAGTTTTGTCAGAAACCGGAACTTCTTCAATAATCACTTTTGATGCCGGTTTATTCACAGCACTTAAACCCGCGAAATAACCTGCCAGCCAGGTAATCTGTTGCTGATTAAGAGTAGTTGTTAGTTGTTCTAACAATGCTTTTTGTTCCGGAGAAAATATATCCTGTAACATTTTATAGTTTTTACAATTTTCTAATTTACTATTTACTATTTACTATTTACCAACAATGTACGACTACCCAATTGCAAATTGTAAATTTCAAGTTATTTATATTTGATAATCATTTGCAGATTCCTTGATTTTGCCAAATTTTATTTTATTCCAAAGTCTTTCATGAAAATAGAATATGGCTATTTTGGTTACAAAATCGACACTCATGATGGACAATGCAAAATTTATTTCGCCGGTTACAATCAGTGAAATCAGAAATGTTGTAATTGTACCGGTAATCCGGTAGGAAATGGACTTGGCCAGACTTCTGTAGTTTTTTTCTTTCATTTTATATTCTTTGATTGAATAATTTAATTTGAAAGTAAATTCAAACTTGTTTTACTTTCTCAATTAATTTATGTCTCACTCAATTTTCAAATTGATTAATTTTTATCCTATCTCCTATGAAGACCGCACTCTTTCTGTTCCGGATTTTCCCACCACCACCTGCCGGCACGAATATCCTCACCGGGTTCGATGGCGCGGGTACAGGGTTGGCAACCAATACTCGGAAACCCTTTGTCGTGCAGTTTGTTGTAAGGAACCGAATTCGATTTGATATAGTCCCACACCTGTTGTTCTGTGAAATCGATGAGCGGATTTAGTTTGAGTAAACCATTGGCTTCGTCCCATTCCAACAATTGCACCTGTTGCCGGGTTACAGATTGATTCCGCCGCAATCCGCAAATCCATACATCCAAATCCTTGAATGCCCTTTTCAGCGGTTCGATTTTCCTGACGTTGCAACATGCTTTTCTTTGCGCAATGCCGTTGTAAAACAGGTTGATGCCTTCTTTTTTTACCAGTTCCTCTACCTGTTGATAATCAGGGAATTTAACTTCAATCTGAATACCATACCGCATATTGGTTCTGTCGATTAAACTGTAGGTTTCGGGGAAAAGCCTTCCGGTATCCAGGGTGAATATGCGGGCAGATTTGTCTGTTTTCACCATCAAATCAGTTATCATCTGATCTTCAATACTCAGACTTGAAGCAAGTGCAATTTTTCCCCGGTATTCGTTCAGGAAAAATGCAAGAACTTCGGCAGGAGTTTTGCCTGCGAAACGGGAATTTAATAATTCAACAGACTCTCCTAAGTTCCCCAAAGGGGAGGAAAAAATAACCTTATTCTCTTTCATTCTATAATATAATTCTTTTCAGCATTATTAATGCCCCCCTTACGGGGAATTTTGGAGGAGTTTTAAATCGTAAATGCTTCATCTTCAAGGTCGTGTACAATCATACCGGCACCCACTGTTTCAAAAGTAGCCTCATCAATCAGTACCAAACTACCTGTTACCCTGTTTTCGCTGTATGAATCGTATTTCAATGGTTTCAGTGTTTTGATTGAAATATGGGCGATGTCGTTCATTTTTACGTTTTTATCATCAATAATATTTTCCAGGGTATTGATGTTCACTTTAAAATGAACCTTTTTGATGATGGCCCGCGTCTCATCTGTGGCATGCCTGATAATATATTTTCCCCCTTCGTTGAGCGGTCGATGATTGAGCCAGCAAACCATCAGGGATACATTGGCGTTTACTTTGGGCTGAATTTCATCCGTTTTTACCAATAAATCCCCGCGACTGATGTCCACATTGTCCCTCAGCCTGATAGTCACAGATTGAGGAGTAAAAGCTTCATTCAAAGAATTATTACCTTCATCGATGGCCTGAATGACAGATTTTGTTTTCGACGGGAGAACAGTTACGGCATCACCCACTTTGAAAACCCCACCTGAGATACGACCGGCATATCCCCGGTAATCATGAAAATTGTCGTTATACGGACGCACCACATATTGCACCGGAAAGCGGGCAGGCAAAATATTTTCATCCTTATGAACCGGAATGGTTTCGAGCAGATGCAACAAAGCCGGACCATCATACCAGGGCATATTACCCGAAAAATCCACGACATTATCGCCATTGAGTGCTGAAATCGGTATGAAAATCACATTTTTCAATTTCAAAATTTTAGAAATTTCCTCATATTCATTCTTAATCTTATTGAAAACCTCTTCTGAGAAACCGACCAGATCCATTTTATTCACTGCAACGATAACATTGGGAATCTGAAGCAGGGATGCCACATAAGAATGTCGTTTGCTTTGTTCGATAATGCCGTTTCTTGCATCGATCAGAATAATGGCCACATCGGCCGTGGATGCACCTGTAACCATGTTTCGGGTATATTCAATGTGACCCGGCGTGTCGGCTATGATGAATTTTCTTTTCGGAGTAGCAAAATAACGATAGGCAACATCGATGGTGATTCCTTGTTCACGCTCGGCACGTAAACCGTCGGTTAACAATGCCAGATTAAGTTCTTCACTACCAGTAAGTCGTTTACCGGCATCTTTTACCGCCTGCAACTGATCTTCGAAAATGGATTTGCTATCGTATAACAACCGCCCGATAAGTGTACTTTTTCCATCGTCGACACTTCCTGCAGTACTGAAACGAAGCAGTTCCATGTCGAGATAACCATGAGTATTTGTTTTTGATTCTGACATAATGTATATTGACTATTTGACTATTTACCATTTACTAATTAATATAATAAGCAAATGCGTTTTAAATGGTAAATTGTAAATGAATAAATTGTAAATAATTAGAAATATCCTTCCTTTTTCCTGTCTTCCATCGCAGCTTCGGAACGTTTATCGTCGGCCCGACCACCACGTTCTGTAACGCGGGTACTGGCAATTTCATCAATAATATCTTCCAGTGAATTGGCTGTGGAGCGTGTAAGACCGGTACAAGTGATATCGCCGATGGTGCGACATCGAACCCGTATCACTTCGACTTTTTCAGAATCGCGACGGGGCATTTCCGGCAGGGCAGCATAGAGGATGCCATCACGTTCGAATACCTCTCTTTCGTGGGTATAGTAAAGTGATGGAAGCGGGATGTTTTCCTGCAAAATATATTGCCAAACATCCATTTCAGTCCAGTTGCTGATAGGAAAAATACGGAAATGTTCGCCGATGTTTTTTTTTCCATTGAAAATATTCCACAGTTCAGGGCGCTGATTTTTGGGATCCCACTGTCCAAATTCATCCCGGTGGGAGAAAAATCGTTCTTTTGCACGGGCTTTCTCTTCATCCCGGCGGGCACCTCCCAATGCCGCATCGAATTTATATTTTTCGAGCGTATCTAAAAGCGTAACCGTTTGCAGTTTATTGCGACTGGCATTGAAGCCCTTTTCCTCAACCACACGACCCTGAGCAATAGATTCCTCCACTGAACCCACGATAAGCGAGGCGCCCAGCAATTTTACCAGGTCATCGCGATAAGTAATCGTTTCTTCGAAATTATGTCCCGTATCTATGTGAACAAACGGAAAAGGAATTGCTGCAGGATAAAAAGCTTTGTAAGCTAAATATGCCATCACGATGGAATCCTTTCCTCCGGAAAAAAGCAGGGCAGGTTTTTCGAATTGTGCCGCCACTTCTCTCAGAATATAAATAGATTCAGATTCTAATTCCCTGAGGTGCGTAAGTTTATTTTGACTCATACTTCTGTATCATTTTTGTCCGATACAAAAGTATTTTGATTGCGGAAACCCTGCTATACCGCGCAGGAGTGATTTTCATACCATAAAAGGGGTATATTAATCTTTACATTTTTCCCCGCAGTGCATACACCCTTCCGTCTTTTCCGGCTACCACCAGCCAATTGTTGATGATGGCGGGGGTGCTTTTCATGGCTACTCCGAGGTCGTAGGAGTATAATTTCCTGCCTTTTTTGATATCAATAAAATGAATGAAGCCATCGTTGGAACAGATTACAAGTTTGTCCCTGAGCAATACCGGCGAACTTTCAATTTTACCAAAGGATTTGTATGTCCAACTGATTTTACCGGTTTCCTTTTCAAAACAATAAACATTTTTATCATGCGACCCAATGAAGGCATGGGTGGTATTGATGGCAGGTGAACTTAAAAACGGACTGGCTTTCGGACTGGTAAACTTCCATTTCTTTTTGTTTGTTACTAAATCGACACAGGTGAAACCTCCGTCGTAATCTCCCACAAAGGCCAGATTGCCTGAAATGGCTGCCGATTCTGCCACATAGGTTCCGATTTCAATTTTTGCAAGGGATTTCCCGTCTGATGCCCTGATGATGTGCAAAAATGCATCGCATCCTCCAATCACAATTTTCTTATTATCTGTTGCTGCTGCACCGTTCAGATAATTTTCAGTCTGGCATTTCCAGTTCAGTTTTCCTGTCTCGAACTTCAAACTATACAAACAGAAATCGTATGAGGGTATCAATATCTGAATGCCGTTCCCGTCTGATAGCCAGTTGGCTGAACCCATGATTTGACCTTCCGTTCTGTATTTCCATTTTTGCTTACCGCTTGTTTCGTCCAAAGCATAAACCAAACCGCTTGAACTGCTGAATATTACGGTTTTTCTGAAAACTATGGGTGAGGACTCTATGGATGATTCGGCTTTGAATTTCCACCTGACTTTACCGTTGAAATCCAGTGCATACAGAAATCCATCCATCGAACCAATGAATATCAAACCATTGCTGATAACTGGTGAGGATTTTATTTCATCGCCTGTTTTGAAAGACCAGGCTAATTTCAGGGGTGATTGTAAAGTGCTGTGGGATATGCCGTTTAAAACATTGTTGCCACGGTAATTAGGCCACGAGGATGGTGTTTGTGCGTTTACACAAAGACTCATAAAAACCAGGAAAAGGATAATCAGGTTTTCCTTCATTTGTGTTAACGGGGATCT
This sequence comes from Paludibacter sp., assembly GCA_044351455.1. GTDB lineage: Bacteria > Bacteroidota > Bacteroidia > Bacteroidales > Paludibacteraceae > Paludibacter. The sequence continues at coordinate 9,527 of JBILFS010000010.1, forward strand.
AATCATTTTAGTAAATGTAATAGTTCGCAAATATATAAATTAATTCAAAATCACACGTAAATGGCGTTATTTCTTTGCTGCAATTGCACCAGTCGGGCAGTTTTTTGCACATGCCAACAGTGTTTCGTCGGATAATGATTGCATATCTCTTTCAATCGGGATGGCAATTTCAACATCAAAACCTCTTCCGCTAAAGGCAAATCCGGTCGGGTCATTTCCTTTCTGAGCTGTCTGAATGCAGATGCCGCATTTGATACACTTCAGTTTTTCAAAAATGATGAGTTTGTGCGATAGGTTTTTCCCGGTTTTCAATGGTTTATCGAGGGTATAAACCCGCTGACTGGCCTTGTAAACCGTCGATAAATTTCGCAAGGTACAATTATCCTTTTCCCTGCAATCGCAATGCAAACAACGTTGAGCTTCCCTGATGGCTTGTTCTTGTGAAAAACCTGTCAGGTAAGAGGCTGTTTTTTCCTGCTGATCATGATTGTTTGCTTCCTTCAGAAACTCTTCCCGTTCAATCTCCTGAATACGTTTGTATGTAGAATTGAATTTTCTTTCAGGTGATTCAACAGTTTGCTTATCAATAAATTCCATTGTCCACTCAACTAATTTTCTGCCCAAACCTGCGGCTCTTACAGCCATTTTGCTTTTGGAAGGAATTTGTCGCGGTGCCAAAATTACTGCATCGCCGGTTTTCCATATCTCCAGGTCGCGGATTCCGGAGAATGTTGTCGCTGTGAACGGCGTTAAATCGATGCTGGTTTCTGCTCCGATGGTTAATAAAATATATTGATACTTTCCTGCCAATTGCGTTTCAATAGCTTTTGAGTCAATATTTGTGTTTTGTATAAACTGAACACCCATGGATCGGATTATTTCAATCTCTGCATCCAATACTTTTCGTGGTAATCTGTCTTCAGGGATGTCAGAACGCATTTTTCCTCCCGGTAAATCTCCGCTATCGTACACAGTGCATGAAAAACCGTTTTTTGCCAGATAAAAAGCCGCTACCAGTCCGGCCGGACCAGCACCAATCACTGCCACACGTATTTCGTTTTCAGTTTTTGAAGGAATTTTTACGGTTTCGTTTTCGCCGACAAATCTTTTCAGCAGACAAATGGAGACGGATTCGTCGATGTCTTTTCGTCGGCATGCTTTTTCGCAGGGAGCCGGACAAATATATCCCAGAATAGAAGGCAGTGCAATGGTTTCCAACACATTTTTCAACGCATCATTCATCTTTCCGGAAGCAATCAGTCTGTTCATCAGAGGAATATCCATTTCGGCCGGACAAACCCGCTGACAGGGGGCCTCGCAATCGCCGGCATGTTCGCTCAACAAAAGATCCAATGCACTCTTGCGCATGTCCAGCACTTCCGCATTGTCGGTCTCAATGTCCATCCCGTTTTCTGCTTTGATGGAGCAGGATGTCAGCATTTTGCCGTTTCGTTTGTCTTGTACCAGGCAAACCATGCAGGAAGTGGATGGACTAAAATCTTTCATCCAACACATCGTGGGAATGTGGATACCCGCCCGCTGCGCCACTGCTAAAATGGTCTCATTTTCTTCAGCCGGATATGATTTGTTATTTATCTTAATTTCAATCATTTGCTTTGTGAACATGTTTGCTGAAATCAGCATTGCGTGTAATAATTTTGACTGAATCAACGGGACAAACCAATCGGCATACATCACATTGGATACATTTTTCCTGTTCAATATGATGTAATTCATGCGGCAAAGGTAAAATTGCATCAGTCGGACAGGATTGGGCACATTTGGTACAGCCGATGCAACTTTCGTCGATTGAATATTGAATGAGTGCCTGACATTTTTTTGCCGGGCAACGGCCTTCAATGTGTGCGATATATTCTTCCCTGAAATATTTTAATGATGTTAATACAGGATTCGGAGCAGTTTTACCCAATCCACACAAACTTCCTTTGATAATCTTTTGCGCAAGATTTTCAAGTGTTTCCAAATCTTCCATTTTACCCTGACCGTTGCAAATACGTTCCAGTATGGTAAGCATGTGTTTGGTGCCGGTGCGACAAAACACACATTTTCCGCAGGACTGATCCTGTGTAAAGCTCAGGAAGTAACGGGCAATATCCACTGCACAATCCGATTCATCCAAAACCACCAGACCCCCTGATCCCATCATGGCACCAATATCTGTTAAATGTTTGAAATCTACCGGCGTATCACCTAAGGATGCCGGGATACAACCTCCGGATGGTCCTCCAATCTGAACAGCTTTGAATTCCTTTCCATTTTGAATACCTCCGCCAATATCATTCACAATTTCATTGATGGTTATACCCATAGGAACCTCAATTAGTCCTCCTCTCGCTACTTTTCCGGCCAATGCAAATACCTTGGTGCCACAACTATCGGCTGTACCGATTGCATTAAATTTCTCAGCACCATTCCGGATGATCCAGGCAATATTCGCCAGGGTTTCAGCATTGTTAACCAGAGTTGGTCGCATATTTAGTCCGGCTTTGGCAGGGTAGGGCGGTCGCACCCGTGGCATTCCCCTTTCACCCTCCATCGAGGCAATCAACGCAGTTTCCTCACCACATACAAAAGCACCTGCCCCCTGAAAAACCTCCATTTCGAGCGAAAATCCGCTGCTGAGGATATCATCACCCAGATAATGGAAATTTTTACATGCCACAATGGCATCCTGAATGCGTTTAACTGCCAATGGATATTCGGCCCTGATATACAAAAATGCTTTGGATGCGCCTGTAGCATATGCAGCAATCGTTAATCCCTCGATGATGCGAAACGGAAACGACTCCAATAACATCCTGTCCATAAATGCACCCGGATCACCTTCGTCGCCGTTACATATCACATATTTCTCTCCGGATGTTTCATTTCTGACCATGTCCCACTTAATCCAGGTAGGAAAACCTGCTCCACCGCGACCACGTAATCCGCTGACTTTAATTTGTTCAACAACTTCTTCGGGCGACAAATGACGCAAACATTTTAACAATGCCTGAAATCCTCCGTTTGCTTTGTATTCCTGAATATCAACAGGATTTAAGAAGCCTTTGAGCTCAGTTGCAATGTGTTTTTGTTTATTGAGAAAATCATCAACCTGTTTTTCCTTCACATCTAAAAATCTGTTTTTAGTTGCGGTATAATCAGTGTTGAAATAAATATCCTCGATAGAAGTCAAGAAACGACTTTTAATTTTTTGCAGGATTCCTGTGGGTTTAAAATGTTTCAGGATGATTTTCTTAACATCCTCCGGTTTAACGCCGGCATACAACACTGGTTCCTTATTTTCTTCCACTATCTCAAGCAGTGGAACCTGATGACACATACCCACACAACCCACCTGTTTCACTTCTGTGGCAATGCTGTTTTTTGAAATAACCGCATTCACTTCATTTTCAACATCGGCACTACCACTTGCCACACAACAGGAACCGAGTCCGAGCCGGATTTCACCCTTTTTCAAATCGCTTCGGATGAAACTATTTTGATTTTTGTTGTCGGATTGAATTTTACCACTGAAATCGGTTAAAACCTCTTCGATATTACTCTGACTCACTTTTCCGTAAGTTACCTCATCGATTTGTACCACCGGAGCCAGGGTACAGCAACCCAGGCAGGCAACCGGTTCGAGCGTATAAAGTCCTGCTGCATCCGTATCTTCATTTTCCTCCAGTTTCAGATGCCTTTTAAAAGCATCGAAAACCTGCATCGCACCCTTCACATGGCAGGCTGTTCCCACACAAACTTTAATCGTGTGTTTGCCGGCAGGTTTATGGCGAAATTGAGAATAAAACGTGGAGACACCGGTAATCTGAGAGGGTGAAATATCAGTAAGTTCGCACACTTTCTCGAGTGCTTCCGCTGGCAGATAATGATATTCAGTCTGAATTGCCTGAAGAATAGGAATCAGTTTGTTGCGCCCTGAGCCGGTTTCAGCAATAATTTTTTCTACAATATGTTGAGAGTTTTCAATCATAAATCAGTTTGAAGATGAAATTAATGTTATTCATCCAACATCAATTTTTGAGAATTAGCTTTTAATCTTTTTAATTGTTCTTTTTCGATTTGACCAATACTCTTTGTTGGAACAGGTAAATCTTCTGGCAAAGTACCTCCGACGCGCTCTATAGTACCCCTTACTTCTTTACCTACTATAAAATGAGTTTCATTTGCTTTTTCAGCGGAATCAATATTGTCTTTCTTAAGTTTTTCTTCTGTTTGAGATATACGGAATAAATTGGCAATCATCTCAGTACTCCCCATAAAATCTAAAATCTTATCATTCTTTTTTAACCGTTTTTTATTATGAATATCTTCAACCTTTAACCCACCATATAGTCCTACATAACCGGCGTTTTGAAAAACAGCATATTCTTCATTACTAATAATACCAGCATTATGAGCTGCTTCAGCTAACATTTGATTCCATTGTTTGATATCACCTCGAATCACCAATCTTTTATTATCTTCATCGAGTTGATTAAAATAGTCAGCAACTTCCTGCCTTCGTGTTTGAATTGCAAAATATGTTTGTCCCAGCGCTATAACTTCTTTGCGCGGATCACCATTTTGGACAATTAGATAACATGCATATCGTGTAAGCTTGAAATCTGTTATTTTTTTTGATGCATTATTTGGCATTTCTAACGTTTTGCTGACCTCAGCAAAATGTTCCACAATAGCCTGTCCGCTGTTTTTACATGCCAGAATTGCTCTTTCTAATACTTTTTGAAAATTTCTCCATTGTATATAATCTAATACAACAGACAACTCCCGCGCATACCAAAATTCAATACCTTCATCAGAGACATGTTTAATATCTTCAAATGGTTTGTATTCAATAGATTCTAGTTTACTCATAGTTTTTTATTTAGTTTTTTGATATGCAGAATAAATTTTTCTGTCCCCTGATATACATCATTCCATCTGCAAAAGCAGGAGTGCAATCCGATTTTTCCCCGATGGATGCTTGTCCTATCAGTTTAAATTCTCTGGCAGCCTCCACAATGACGGTTGTGCCGGTACGATCAATGCAATATATTTTTCCATCTGCAATAACCGGCGAGCCATAAAACCCATTGTCGAATTCATGATGCCACAACAAAGCCCCATCCTGTTGATTAAAACAGGCCATATCGCCGTAAGAAGTTGTAAAAACAACCATATCTTTGAATGCAACCGGGCTTGACACATCCGGCAGATATTCATAACCTTCCCAGATGATTTTACCATCTTTGATTCCGACCATTTTTGCATATTCATTCGCTGAAAAAACCATCCCGCCACCATAGACCACCGAACTTCCGACTTCTCCTGTCAGACAATCAATTTTCCATTTTTCCTTGCCGGTTTCGGCATTGTAGGCAGCCACATAAGGCAGATTGTTCAGGATGATTTCAGCACCATTGCCTTTTGGAACAATCACCGGAGAAGTCCAGGAAATTTTACCCTGACGAATCGTTTTCCATACTTCCTCGCCAGTTTGCGTGTTCAAAGCAAATAACTTGCAGGATTTATTGTCATCATACTGAATGATTAGTTTGTCTTTAAAAAACTGAAGTGAGGATGAATGACCATAATGATTATCCGGTAAACCTAAATTTTTCCCCCAAACAAGTTTC